>CAZXHL010000041.1:0-20570 GCA_964640545.1 uncultured Bacteriovorax sp.
GCCCTTGCGAATAAGGACCTCGGCAAACTCGACGCTGAAAAATGCACGGCTATCTGCAAAGCCGCAGACGAAGTCATCGAAGGCAAGTGGGACGCTCACTTCCCTCTAGTCGTTTGGCAAACAGGCTCCGGCACTCAGTCCAACATGAATGCCAACGAGGTCATCTCCAACCGCGCTATCCAGATCATGGGCGGCGAAGTGGGCAGCAAAAAGCCCGTCCACCCCAATGACGATGTCAACAAATCCCAATCCTCCAACGACGTATTCCCTACGGCCATGCACATTGCCGCCGTCGAAGAATTCGAGCGTCACCTTCTCCCGAACCTCAAACTTTTTAGAGACGCTCTTCTGAAAAAAGAAAAGCTCTTCGACAAAATCATCAAAGTCGGCCGCACTCACCTTATGGATGCGACACCTCTGACTCTCGGACAAGAATTCTCTGGCTACAGAACCCAACTCGACTATGGCATTGAGCGCATCGAGCAAAGCCTTCCTCGCCTCAGACAACTCGCTCAAGGCGGCACTGCCGTTGGAACTGGCCTCAACACCCATCCAAAATTTGCAGAGCTTGTTGCCAAAAAGATCACAGAGATCAGTGGCTGCGAATTCGTCACAGCTCCCAACAAGTTCGAAGCCCTTGCCGCACACGACGCCTTTGTCTTCGCTCATGGTGCCCTTAAGACACTCGCTTGTAGCTTCATGAAAATTGCCAATGACATTCGCTGGCTCGGGTCAGGCCCTCGTTGCGGAATCGGCGAGCTTGCCCTTCCCGAAAACGAACCGGGCTCATCCATCATGCCAGGTAAAGTGAACCCCACCCAAAGTGAATCCATGACCATGGTCTGCTGCCAGATCATCGGCAACGACGTGGCCCTCAACGTCGGCGGCTGCTCTGGAAATTTCGAGCTCAACGTCTTCAAGCCATTGATGGCCCACAACCTCATTCACTCCACTCGCCTATTAGGCGATTCGGCCCGAAGCTTTGTCGAGAATTGCCTCGATGGCCTGGAGCCCAATGAGCCGACCATCGCTCGCCATCTCGAAAACACCCTCATGCTCGTCACAGCCCTCAACCCTCATATCGGCTACGACAAAGCGGCCAAAATCGCCAAAAAAGCCCATTCAGAAGGCTCAACCCTTCGTGAAGCAGCTCTAGAGCTTGGATTCCTCAGCGAAGAAGAATTCGAAAAATGGGTCCGCCCTGAGGAAATGACCTCCCCGAAGTAAGCTACTGACTTCATTTACTGTGCGCCGGGAACGGTTGGTGGGGCTCAAAGCAGCCCAGAACGCACGAGTAACACGTTCACGTATTTTATGACGCAATGCAAAAATAACTCTTTTTAAACCGATGTATTTCTGCTAAAAGCAAGACCTTACACGGAAGACCCGCTGCGTTACACGGATTTGTACTCGGCAATCTTCTCGCAAACGTGTATATCGATTCTGCCAGCTAGGTCTGGCGGGGTGAGGAAAAAGGGACATGGATGTAAAGAAAGAAAGCACCACCACTCCGGCAAAAACGTCGGAAGCTTCAAATCTATCCTCTGAAATCTCAAAAGCGTTAGATCTTTTGATTTCAGGAAAGACGGAAGAAGCAAAGAATCTTTTAGAGACTTACGTTGAAGGTGAGAACATCAGCAACGAGTGTAAGCTAAAAGCTTACGGTCATCTTATTCGACTTGCTGGCGAATCTTTCGACCTCGACAGCGCTCCAGCCTACATTGATGCGATCAAAAAGATCGACGTTAAAACCTCAGAAGAAAAATCTTGTTTTGCAGAGTGCCTCTACGCCATTGGCGCAGGATGGTCGTACCTTGGAGACCAAACCAAAGCTCGCAAAAATTTAACTGAAGCCAAAAATCTCACCGAAGAAATCGGCAACAGCAAACTCAAATTCTTCGCACAACTTGGATTACTAGAAGTCCTTCGCCAAGAAGGTAAATACTCTCAAGTCCTTGAAGAACTCCCAGCTCTAGAAAAAGAAGCTGTCGACACCAACATGCCGCAAGCAGTTGGTTCGTGCAAAATTTTGCGCGGCGACGCCCTCCGCAAAAAAGGCCTCTATAACGAAGCTCTCGAAGCCTACACTTTGGCCCTAGAGATCTACAGCCAGAATAAAAACAGCCCCTTCTATCATTATGTTCTTTGGGCACTAGGCACCTGCTACGCAGCCCTCGAAGACAAAGAAAAAGCTGTCATCTACCTAGAACTCGCAAGTCACAACTCCCAAAGCATCCAATTTTGGAGAGTGAACATTCGAGCCAACTTGACTCTTGCGGAGCTTCACACAATCTCTGGCCACTACGTTCAAGCCGAAGATTGCTACAAGAAAGTCCTCGCTCATTCTGGAATGGATGAGAATTCCTACTACGGCAAACGCTACCTTCGCGGAATGGCCCTTCTTTACACCCGCATGGGTGAATACGAAAAAGCCGATGAGATCATCGACAAACTCGTTGTGGCAGCTGTTCGAGAGGAAAAGCAAGGCGACATCATGCGCCTGCGCCTCCTCAAAGCCGAAGTCCTTATCCGCGGCGGCGAAGCCAATCAGCTCGATGAAGCTCGCGGCATGCTTGAAGAAGCCATGGCCTACTACAAAGAACGAAAAATTCTTCGCCACAAAGCTTCTTGCCTTGAACTTTTGGCTCGCCTTGATTCTGTTGGTGGCTTCCCACAAGAAGCACTCGCAAAGGTTAACAAGACTATGGAGATCGCTAAGACGAGCTCTTTCGATCGTCTCTTCCTGAGAGCTGCTCTTGCTAAAAAAGTTTTGGAGCGCAAGCTAGGGCACAGTCCTTCTGCAGACGACGATCAGCGCATCCGCAGAATGATCAACCAATTGAATGCTCGTCCTGAGCGAATCATTTTGGCTCGATTCAAATACGAATCTTACGATGAATGGAGTAACGAGCTTCGAAACCTCGACTCTCACGGCCAGCGTTTCGTGAACGAGTTCTTCGATGACTTCCACTTCATCCCGAACCAAAGCGTCGACATCGAAATCGACCGCAACTCAAACTATGTTCGTGAGAAGCACTTGGGAGAGATCCCTTTCCACAACAAATTTACATTGATGAAAATATTGCTACTTCTAGCAGAAACTCCGGGGAAGGAATTTTCTAAAGAAGTTTTGGCAAAAGAGATTTGGGATCAAGAATACAACCCACTTCGACATGACAACAATATTTACATCAACATCAACAGGCTCAGGAAGTTACTTGAGCCGAACCCTCGCGAAAGTCGTTACGTAATGAACGGCTCAAAAGGGTATTATTTCAATCCTTCGATGAAAGTGAATATTTCGTCGAGGATCTCTGACGTTGCGCCTCGTAGCCAGGGCGTTAACCCGTAGAACTGTATTTTGATCGCATAGGATCAGCGCAGCTCTCGAGCTAAATATGGATACAAAACCTGAAGGGGGTTAAAATGAAGGGTCTGTTTATGCAGAACAAAAAGAAGGGAACCTTAGCAAGCCTGTTTGTACTGGCTGTGCTTTGTCTTTCTTCCATCACAGCAATAGGAATGAGCGGCAAGCAGCCAACCGAAGTAGGAGTCTTGGGCGGAGGCGCAAACCCCGAAAAGACCATTCTTTTCCCGGCGGCAGAGTGCAATGTTAGGGCTTCTATGGCCAAGTCTCGAGAGAAGCTCGAAGAACGCCACAACTTCCTTTCACCTCAGGGTATTTTTCCGTGGCCCGACATCACAGGTCGATTCAATATCAACGGTATCTGGCTCAGCGAGACGCGCGGTGTATACGTCGTCATCAGCCAGAAGAACCACAGAGACTCCCCCGAATACGGAGCCCTAAGTGTTGAATTTTACTCATCTTGCGACAATTCTCTGATTGCCCGCGGCAAACGGGTTCTCACGAAAGATGATTGGGCCGACACAAAAGTCATGATCTACCTCACCCAACACGACCTACATGGCAGACGTTTATTTGCTGAAGTCAGAGCCATGATGGGCAATGGGGCCGATGTGGACGACAACGTCGCCATTCGGATCTTGGAGCTACGCACAAGAACTGAAGTTAGAGACCTTCTATTCACAAGAAGATTTCTATAATTAGGAGACTGTCTTTTGGGCCTTAGAGGGAAATATCCCCCTCCAGGGCCTCAATAAACTTGACCAGACTGGGTCGCTTCGCTAGAAGTTCCGGCTCAGCGGGGGTTATTTGGATTCTCTATCGTTTTTCGTGAAGTCCCAATAATCCGCAAAGAAACTGTAACTAGATAACTGACTAAAACTGATTGATTTTAAGGATTTATATTATGGGTCGCGACGACAACCGATTAACAAAAAAAGTAAAGCAGCGTGCTGCTCAACGTAAGAAAAAAGAGCGCATCAAGCAACGTATTGAAGCTGGAAAGGCGAAGAAGAATGGAAACTAATAACAACTCTTCATCAAGATCTGAAGGCAAGCCAGGAGAAGACGGTCGTCAAGATCGCCCTCGTCGCACAAATCGCTTTAGCCGTCGCAAAGTTTGCCCATTCATCATGGATAAGACTTTAGTCCTCGACTACAAGAACATGAAGGTCATCAACCGTTTCGTAACTGAAACTGGAAAAATTGTTCCTCGTCATGTTTCTGGCGTTAGCGCGAAGAACCAAAGAAAACTTTCTAAGCACATCAAACGTGCTCGCGCTTTGGGCTTCGTAGCTCCGCTCATCGCTGAGTAGACTGTTAATAGCAGTTCCTTGAACTGCTCTGTTAATAGCAGCTATCCTTACCGCTGAAACAATAGTCATATTAATCAAAGCGAAGATCCTCAGGGATCTTCGCTTTTTCTATTTCAAGAAACAAATTTTTGGAACACTCCCCCTTACCCCCCAGCTAGGCGGTCGATAGAATGAGAGTGTGAGCCTTGAAAGTATAAAATCATCCATCAAAACTCGTTTTGACGACTCCAAAAGAGTTCTAACTTTTGACGAGTATTTTAAGCTCTGCGCAGAATCGCCTTACAAATACACTCGAAATGCAGCGGCCTACATCGTAGATGCTGTCGAGCATTTCGGAACCGCGCAGAAGAAAGTTCGCAAAAAGAACATCACTCGCTTCAACATTTTTGACAATGCCTTTGCGGAAGCACCGACTCCACTCGCGGGGCATGAAAGCGTTCAGAAGCAAATCATAAGAAACCTAAGAGCCTTTGCCCACTCAGGCAGGTCAGATAAACTTCTTCTTCTCTACGGACCGAACGGTTCGGCAAAAAGTAGTTTCGTAAAAATTCTCTATGACGGAATCGAAGAATATTCACGCAACACTGATGGAATGGGGTTTAGCTTCAGCTGGATTTTTCCACATGACTCATTCGATCGAAAAAGTATGGGAATCGGACCACGTAGCGATGCCGACCTCGTGGACTCCTATGCGCACCTTGAACAAGATCAGATTGGGGCCATCGTGCGAAGTGAACTCAACGAAAACCCCCTTTATCTGATACCGCGCTCCGAACGAGAGAAGCTATTCAACGACTGGGTTGAAAACGCAAAAGATGCCGGGGAAAAACAGCGCCTCAAGATTTGTAGAGAAACGTTTCTCAGAGCGGAACTAAGCCACAAAAACACATTGATACTTGAAGCTCTTCTCGACAACTACGGTGGAGATTTCAGCAAAGTGCTACGGCACGTAAGAGTGGAAAGACTCTATCTTTCTTCAAAGCTTCGCAAAGGACTAGTCACGATTCAGCCTCAACTCGCAGTGGACGCTGGACTAAGGCAAGTCACCCTAGACCGCTCGCTAGCCAATCTTCCACCTGCCCTGCAAAGCCTGAACTTGTTTCAACTCGAAGGACACCTCGTAGACGGCAATCGAGGCTCGGTTGAGTTTAACGATTTACTCAAACGCCCGGTCGAACATTTCAAATATCTCCTGAGCACTTGCGAAAATGGAACTCTCACACTCGGCGGAATCCTCCTATACCTCGACACCGTTTTCGTCGGAAGCACCAACGACAGACAACTTGAAGCCTTTAGGGAGCATCCCGAATACAGCAGCTTTAAAGCTAGAATCGAGTTGATTAAAGTCCCATACCTACTTCGCATTAGCGATGAAGAAGAAATCTACAAAGATACCGCGGCCAAAAATGCCGGAAATAAAGAAATCCTCCCTCACTCCACCTACCTGCTTGCAATCTGGGCGGTAGCCTCTCGACTGAAGAAGCCCTTACTCAAAGACAAAAACGCCATGCTCACAAAAGTCCTGGAGAAAATATCCCCGATTCAAAAAGCTTTTTTATACGACTCAGCGCAAGTGCCTGAGGACTTAGACGAAGAGCAAAGACGGGAACTACTTGGCCACCTCGAGGACCTCGTCGACGAACATCAAAAGCTCCCTTACTACGAGGGTCTTTTGGGTCCTTCAGCCAGGGAGTTGAAAGCCATTCTCCAACTTGCAGCTCAGAATGAGGCTTACCCGAGTCTCGGCCCCAATGCGATTTTTTCTGAACTCAAGAACCTAGTGAAAAGACCTCAGGACTTTGAATATCTCAGGCAAGAACCTATGGGGCTCTACCACAACTATGATGCCCTCATTGATGAAGTGCGCGGGGTTTGGCTTGACCTTATAGAAGAAGAAATGCGTGCTTGTCTAAATCTAGAGCAAGCCGAACAACTCGAAGAATTCCTAGGCAAGTATGTCTATCACTCGACTCACTTTGTGCGGGAAGAGAAGATTCGAAATCGCATCACTGGAAAAAGTGAAGATCCAGACGCCTCTCTCATGAAAGAGTTTGAAGATCTTATCGGGATTCCTGCCGCGCAAGCGATGGACTTTCGCAAAAACATCATTTCCAGGCTTGGCGCTTGGTCCGTCGAGAATCCCACTCGAGATAGCGCGGGGGGTCTACCTTACCCAGTAATTTTCCCCGATCTAGTCGAAAAAATGGTAGATCACGTCCGAGAATCTCAAAACTCCAAAATCAGGTCGATGGGAGCTTTGATCCTGGATCTCAAGGAGTTTGATAGCCTGACTAGCTCGGACCAAGATTCGAGATCTCTTTCCGAATCGAGGCAGATGCTTTTGAAAGTTTATGATGGCATGCAGACAAAATTTGGCTATGGTCCGAAGGGTGCACAAGAAGCTTTGATTGAATTGGTCAAAGCTCGCTACGCCCAATAAAAGGCACCCGGAACTCTTGACGCAATGAATATAAAGTAAAGCTTAAGTAACTCTTTTAAGTTACTTAAGAGTGAGGATAACCTGTGAATAACCTATTGAAGGTCCTAGCATTGAAGGAAAATGACATCCCGCGAGTCGTCTTCGTAAATGACCGAAAAGAAGGCGGAATCAACGCAATCTTTAACCCTGAAAATGACCAATTTGAGTACCAAGTATTTATCCACAGTCTTTTGCCTTTTCGTGAAGAATTTTCCGAAACTTTCGCTGAGTTCGCGCAAGCCAGAAGTTTTGCGGCGCGCTATTTTTCTGACTGGGAAATGCTAAGTTGGGACCTCAAAACTCGTCGCCCCTGCGAAGAGGGCGGCAAAGAATGTGGATCGGGCGAATGTGATACCTGTGTTTCTATCAAAGCAGAGGGCGGTGACACGCCCATAGACGTCGCCAATAGCGCTGCAAGCTGCGGAGCTTGTGGCGGCGCCTAAATTCGCACGGATTCACTCAGCGAACTCTCAGACGGTTTCAGACTACGGCTGAAAATCCATCCACAATCGAGACGTTTGAATGCCTTCGTTAGCCTGATATTTCCCAGACTTGTATTCGCTGATCTCGCCTTCCAAGGAATGGAAGAAGATTTGGCAGATAGGCACCATAGGGTAGATACGAATGGGGTGAATGCAATGCATCTCCAAAGTCCAAAACCCTTTAAAGCCCACATCTCCGAAGCCGGCCGTCACATGAACGAAGAGACCGAGACGTCCAATGCTAGAGCGCCCCTCAAGCATGGGCACTAGGTTTTTGGTTTCTGTGTGTTCGAAAGTCCGGCCCAGGTAGAGCTTGCCTGGCTCAAGAACGAGGCCCTCTTCTGGAATCGTAAGATCCATGGCTGGATTGTCCGACTTCATGTCGAGCGGCATTTCGGTATAGACCTTCAACGCGGGATCAAGACGCAAGTTGTATGAGTTTGGGTTCACATACTTTTCTTCAAAAGGGTCAATCTTGATATCGCCACCGAGGCGCTTCTTTATTTCTAAGCCGCTAAGAATCATTCCTTATTGGATAGATCTGCTAGGCCCTGCAAGCAATGCAAAAAATCTCGACTTACAGGCGCTTGAATAAACGAGCAAGCCAGACATGGCGCCTCGCATTAAGGCCCTTAGTGGCATCAAGCTGAGCTTCCTCGACAATGCTTGATTTGGACTCCAGGAGCTCAAAATACTGAGAAGCCTGTTCATCGAATTCTTTGGATGCCGCACTTTCAAGCAACCCACTCACGATCCACAAACCGCCCGGCAAACTAAGTTCTGCGATTTTAGGCATAAGCCCTGTAAGCACTTCAGCGTAAATATTACTGATGAGAAAATCAGACTTGGGCCAATCCTTTGATCCGATCTCGACCTTACTAAGGTCAGCACTTGGACCGAACCGTAAGACTGAACTCTTAAGATCTTCCCCGTTTGCAGCAAAGACCTTCTCAACCTCTATGCGGCACAAGGGATCTAGGTCTGTGAGAATTTGAGCCCGCTGCGGAAAAAATTTTTTGGCAGCGAGAGCCAAAACTCCAGTACCAGTGCCGATGTCGTATAGAGGAAGATTCGAGGTTTTGATCTGCGAAATGTCCACAGACTGAATTGGGTTTTTAACCTCTGAAGAATTACCGCCTGGATTATGGGTAGAGTTGGATAGTGACTCTAAAAGTTCCAAACACATTTGAGTCGTGGGGTGATCCCCTGTTCCGAATGCCATTCCCGGCTCAACAATAAAGATCGTTTTCCCCTCTGGAATTTTATCCCAAGGAGGCCCCACCCATAGGTTCTGCCCGAAGCTATGCCCCTTCACACTCTTCTTGTAGTTTTCTAGATAATCGTGATTGGGAAGAAGAGACCAACTCAGCTCTCGAACTGCGAGTCTCTGGAGCTGAGCTTGTGCTTCTTCCGATAGATCTAGCGCCTCTTTGAAGAACGTTGTCCGGGGAAAGCTCCCCTCGAAATACGCCTTTACAAAAGCTTCTTCTGATCTAGACTTCTGAAACTCTCCGCTCTCTAGCCATTCGGCACATTTGATCGCAGCTTCTGAGCCAAACTCTAATACTTCGAACTCACCCTCTGGTTGAAAGAGATTGGAACCCTCGCTGGCCAGCTCTTCATTTCCAAGAAATCCCTCAAGTCCCGAGAGCACCTCAACAACTTGGTCAATCTTCGCCCCCGGGCAGCTAAAAAAGTACACGCCATTTTGCTTTTCAATATCCGTCACAACGTAGCCTTTCTATCACCAAACGGTTATACCATGGACATGAGTCCATTAAGCTCAAAGATCGACCTCGCAAAGCAAAAAGAAACTTGGCTTTTTCGCCACGAATTTCTTAAGTCCATCCGTAATTTCTTTGATGCTAAAGGTTTTGTGGAAATAGACACCCCTATCCTCGTCCCTAATCCAGGACTAGAGCCCAACCTTGAATACTTTTCTACAACCTTCAAGCCACAAATGAATGATACCCAGCAAAGAACTCTCTTCCTCGCTACCTCGCCTGAGTATCACCTCAAGAAAGCCTTAGCCTCTGGACTGGATAAAATTTTTGAGATCACATCCAGCTTTCGCAACGGAGAAATCAGCCCCAAGCATGAACCTGAGTTTTTGATGCTTGAGTGGTATCGCCACCCCGGAAACTACATGGACATTGCTCGTGATGGACACGATCTGTTTCACTCTTTGGCGAAGCAGTTTTCAAAATCTCCAGAGGACTGGGCCTCACCGGAGACCATCAGCGTCTGCGAAGCTTTTCAAGAATTTGCAGCTATCGATCTGGAGAGTTTGCTCTCCGAAAACCCCGCTGATTTGGGTCAACTCAACCTCCCTCTCGCAAAAGTCGCTCGAGCCGCAGGCCACACTGAGATTTCAGAGGATTGGAGCTTTGATGATGCCTTCAATGCGTTGATTGTTTCGAAGATTGAACCTGCTCTTTCCAAAAAGAAACTTGTTCTCCTGCAAGACTACCCATCGTCACAAGCCGCCCTCTCAAGACCAAAATCTAGCAAGCCATATCTTTGTGAGCGTTTCGAGATCTATTTCGAAGGCGTGGAACTTGCCAATGCCTTCGGAGAGCTAACGGATTCCGCCGAGCAAAGGCGCCGCTGCCTTGAAGACATCAACAAACGCAAAGCGCTCTACCCCAACGACCCGACCCCAGAAGTGGATGAAAGTTTTTTGACGGCACTTGATCACCTTGACCAAGCTGGAGGCATCGCACTGGGAATCGAGAGGCTCATGATGTGTATGATCGGCTCTCAGGACCTAGGTGATGTCCGCCCCTTTCGCCTTTAGTAAATCACTGCGCAGCATCAAGTGCCTCAATTCACATTTGACCCGCTAGCAAATACAGAAACTTAAGCTAACATTATTTATAGAACTTGTTGGGGGATCAGAATGACACTTACTAAATTTGATATCGTAGAACGCGTTGCTCAAACATGCGGGTATTCAAAACTTGAAGCCGCAGAATTGGTAGAAACGGTTTTTTCATCAATCAAAGACTCTCTAAGTAATGGAGAAAACGTAAAGATTTCCGGCTTCGGAAATTTTGTATTGAGAGACAAACGCGCGCGCATGGGTCGTAACCCACAAAGTGGCGACGCTATGGAAATTTCAGCTCGCAGAGTGATGACATTCAAAGTGTCACAAGTCCTCAAAGAAGCTATCAACTCAGGAAAAGTTCCTGAAGGTGGCATGGCTTCTTTCGATAAGTAAAAACTAACTCCTGCTAGTTCTAGAAATAGAAAGCTACTGACCTTAGTCAGTAGCTTTTTTTGTATCTGCGATCTCTAAAGTCTTTAGCTTCTCATAGAATCGAGATTTCTTAACCTGCAAAACATCTCGCGCCTTCACACTACCGTGCTTTTCTATGGCTTGGCTGATCATGAACTTTTCAAGATCTTTGACGTTTTGGTCGAGGCCCTGGCTCCAATCGATCTGAAAATCACCGGCGGCACCGGAAGGCACCGATACCTTTTCCCAGGCCGTAAAATATTCTTCGATTTCTTCTTTTCCAATTTTCGGAATGCTGGCATTGAGCACAGCATTTTTGATACAAGCTCTTAACTGCCTGACATTCCCCGGCCAGTCGTAATTCTCAAGAGACGCCAAAGCATCAGCTTCAATCGATTTTTCTGACCTCGTATCAAACTCAGATAAAAAGGATTGGGCCAATAGCGGTACATCTCCATCACGCATTCTCAGTGGTGGAATCTTAATAGAAATAGCTGACAACCTAAAATAAAGATCTTCGCGGAAATTGGAATTTAAAACCAAGTCAACAAGCGGCCTGTTGCTCGCGGAAAGTATTCTTCCCTTGAAATGTCTTTCCTGAGTCGACCCAAGCCGCCGGAACGTGCGATTCTCGAGAACACGCAGGAGCTTCACCTGAAGATCAATATTCAGAGATTGAATCTCATCAAGAAACAAGATGCCATCTTCCGCCGCCTCAAGAAGACCAGCCTTCGCAGCAGTCGCCCCACTGAAGGCACCCTTCTCGTAACCAAAAAGCTCTCCCTCGAAAATGTCTTTCGGAATACTAGCGATGTTGACCGAAATGAAAGGAATTCCGCCAGACCCGAAGGCTATGGCACAAAGCTCTTTACCAACACCAGACTCGCCCTCAATGAGGACATCGTCCTTAGCGGGAATGGCTCGCACTAATTTTTGCTTGAAGTCTCGAATCGCCTGACTTTCACCCTTGATCAGAGCATCAACACGACTTCGATTCTCAGAGATCTCGCCCACCCATTCTAGAACGAAAGGAAGCTCCGAGAGGATGTGCTCTTTCAGAACAAATCGATTAGCCCCTTGCTTGATGGCCTTTCTCATCACCGCAATGTCATCAACGCCCGACTGCACAACCAAAACAGTATCGGGATGAAGACGTCTAAATTCAGAAATCAATTCGATTGATTTCTCTCCCGTGGGATCGGAGGGGCTCATCAAATCGACGAGAGCCAAGTCTATGTGCTGGTCCAAGCTTGAAAAGTCGACCTTAACCAAGGAATCAAAATGACTCACCTTCGCGGCACTAGGCAGTGACGACTGAATGGAGTTTAAAATTAAGGAATCGTCTTCAATAAGTAATATATGCACGTGTTCGAGGCCTCTACTATTCAACTGCTTATTCTACAGTAACTGATTTCGCCAAGTTTCTTGGCTTATCCACATTACAATCGAGCTTTACCGCGAGACCGTAAGAGATCAACTGCGTTGGAATCACATACATGATCGGCGCCGATGTCCAAGTGGTCTTAGGCATTCCAATATATTTGTCGCAAAGCTTTTTGAAGCCCTCGTCATCCGCCTCACCAACGCCAATGATGTAGGCTCCGCGAGACTTGATCTCCTCAAGGTTGGAGAGAGTCTTCGCCCGAAGCTCATCACGAGGTGCAAGCACAACAGCTGCAAGATCTTTGTCCACCAAAGCAATAGGACCATGCTTCAACTCTCCAGCAGCATAACCTTCCGCATGACGGTAAGTAATTTCTTTGAGCTTCAGTGCGCCTTCGAGGGCAATGGGATACATCGTTCCACGGCCAACGAACAAAATCGTTCTCTTGTCGTCGAGAGTAGCTCCGATCTCTTTGAACTTTTCTGATTGTTGAAGAAGTGTTTCGATATCCTGTGGCAATCTAGCCAGGGAACGATAGCCATCCACAAAAGCTTCGTGACTTGGGCTCATTCCGCGTAGGCGAGCGACATCATAAGCAAGCGCACACAATACTGTGAGCTGTGCCGTAAAAGCTTTCGTCGAAGCCACACCAATTTCTGGTCCGGCCTTGGTTGAATATTGAAAGTTGGACTCACGCATAATCGTTGAGCCCGGGACATTACATACTGAGAAAGTCGAAAGACCGTGATCATTCGCAAGTCTTAGCGCCGCCAAAGTATCAGCTGTCTCACCAGACTGAGAAATCACACCAACAATGGTGCCAGGCTCTAGAACCGGGGAGCGATAGCGGAATTCACTCGCGATATCGACTTCAACGGTGATCTTGGCCCACTTTTCAAAATAATATTTAGCCACAAGAGCTGCATGGTAGGCGGTTCCACAAGCTACAAGATAAACTTTTTTAACATTTCTCCAAAGAGCTTCATGGGCTGTTGGATTGTCCCAAACGAACGCCCCCAGGTCAGATATAGGCATACGACCAGACAAAGTATCTGCAATCACACTCGGCTGCTGAAAAATTTCTTTGAGCATAAAGTGGTCAAAGCCATCTTTGGCCACTTTGTCTGCGGTCCATTCGATCTTCTCGAACTTCGGCTCAATGACTTTGCGATCCTCAAGAGAAAAAACCTTGAGCTCCGAACCGTTGACTTCGGCGACACTCCCCACGGGAAGAAAAGAAATATTTTGTGTGTAGGGAAGTAGCGCCTGAAGATCACTCGCAATAAGCGCGCCATCTTTAGCAATGCCTGCCACTAGCGGAGCACCCGCTTGAAGCATGAACAGTCTGCCCGGGATATCTTTGAGCATAAAAAGCACGGCGTAGTGGCCCTGAACTTCGGATGCTGCAGACTGAAGAGCATCGAAAACCAAAGAGCTTTGATCTTCTTTGGAAAGTTCTTTTACCGACTTAGATTTCTTAACTAATGACTTTTCAATCTTGCTGTTTACAAGTTTGGCAAAGACTTCCGTATCAGTTTGAGAATCAAAGGACACACCTTCATCCATCAATTCCGTTTTAATTTCAGCATGGTTCTCAATGATGCCGTTGTGAACAAGCACTAAGAGCTCAGCGCTATGTGGGTGAGCATTGACTTCACTCGGAACTCCGTGGGTTGCCCATCTCGTATGGCCAATGCCTTGCGGATATTTTTCCTGAATGTCTTCCGTAGCATCTATCAGTCTCTGCACTTGTCCGACACATCTTCGAACGAGTACATCCGAGCTTTCACCGGCAGCTCGCATCGCAATTCCCGCAGAGTCATACCCGCGGTATTCCATTCGCTTTAGTCCATCAAGTAATAGAGGTTTTGCGTCGCCACTACCGACGTATCCAATGATTCCACACATAATCTAACGTTCCTAACTTTTTACTTCGCCTGACTTTTTTCTTTGATAGCCTTGCGTTTTGCATTGAGCTTCTGGGCATATCCTTCTTTGATCACCATGTCAGGTCGGGATATAGCAAGGGCTCCATTGGGGACATCTTCGGTCACTGTAGTTCCCGACCCCACATAGGCGTCATCCCCAACCTCTACAGGAGCAACTAGCTGAGAATCCGATCCTACAAAAGCTCGTTTTCCAATTTTCGTCTTAAATTTATTAAATCCATCATAATTACAAGTAATTGTGCCTGCGCCAATGTTGGACTCTTCACCAATATCCGCATCGCCCAAGTAAGACAAGTGAGAGGCCTTCGACCCATCATGCATAACTGTTTTTTTGATTTCGACAAAGTTTCCGACTTTTACTTTTTTGCCAAGATCACTTCCCGGCCTTAGGTGAGCCATCGGACCAACCTTTGACTCTGCCCCCACTTTGGCATTTTCAAGAACACTCGACCAAAGGATTTGCGCCTTCTCGTGGATCTCAGAATTTTTCACCTTCACATGGCCATCAAGAAATACACCATCACCGATGATACTATGGCCTTCGATCCGGCAACCCATTCCAACCTCGGCATTGCCGCGAAACTCGCATCTTGCAGAAATAAAGCAATTGTCGATATCCTCAAAGACAACCCCATTTTCGACACACAATGCTTTCTTGAGTCTGTCTTGAGAAATTTTTCTAATCTTGGAAAGCTCATAAGTATTATTCACACCAAGAAGATCCTCCTCCGCATCGACAACCACTGCCCCTGTTCTGAGGGAAGGTTGGGCCACAGCTCCAAGCATATCTGTGAGGTATATTTCGTTCTGGCTATTATCGGACGTTAGTTTCGTGATGTGCTCCTCAAGAACTTTCAGCTTGAAGATATAGACCCCGCTATTTACTTCCGTGATTTGTTTTTGATTTGAATCAGCATCTTTTTCTTCGACGATCTTTCGGAAGATGCCCTTAGAGTCTCTTTCAATCCGGCCTAAGCCCTGCGGGTTAGCCGCATGATAGCTGAGACAGGCAGCATCCAATTCTTGAATCTTGGCTTTTTCGACGAGGCTATTCAAAGTTTCTTCTGTGATCAGAGGCAAATCTCCATTGAGCACTACACAATAGTCATAAGACCCCGTGTTCTTAGCTCCACCTTCGAGAGCCACCTTCACAGCATGTCCCGTTCCATTTTGTGCTTCCTGAGTATAAAAAAGGGTTTTCGATGTTGATTCTTCAGCCCCAAAAACCTCTAAGGCTCTTTCCAGAATCCGCTCTTTAACTTCGGGCCCCTTATGACCGACGACCACGAGAACTTTCTCACAGAGATGAAACAACGTCCTATAAGGAGCAAAACACAAAGGTTCTTCGTTAACTTCAAACAATAACTTGGAACGCGCACTTTTCATACGAGTTCCCTTTCCTGCTGCTAGCATTATTCCCAACATATGCGCTATAAAGTAGCACATGCTCGCTGCTATCGACATAGGAAGTAATTCCGTAAAATACCTCTTCGCTAACAGCGAACGCGGGGCGTTGGTCCCCGTGGAGGTCGATTCCTGGGTCACACGACTGGGCAAGGCGCTTGAGCGAGGCGGAGGTCAATTCGATGAAAAATCGTTGGCCTCTACGGAAACCGCCTTCCATGAAATTGCCGCAAGATTGAAGCAACGCAAAAGACAACTCAAACACATTGAAATCGTTGCCACTGCCGCGGCAAGAAATGCCAAGAACCCTGAAGCTCTAGAGAAAATGGTAGAGCGGATCCTCGGACAAAAACTCAGGATCATTAGTGGTCTTGAAGAAGCAGAATTCAGTATGCGTGGAGCGGCCCAAGCTGCGAAGCAACACTTTCCCAATTCACTATTCGTGTTTATGGATGTCGGGGGCGCCTCGACTGAGGTTGGTTTTCTAAAGCCGAAACTCAAAGCCCATAGTTTCCAAGGTGGCGCTCTTAAATGTCATGAAGGATTGGGGCTCGACAAAATACCCGTCAGTGATGAGCAGTGGAATGATGCCAAAATTGAGATCCTCAACTATTTTCCCAACAGCTATTTTGAAAAGCTATTAAGCCAATACGACCCCAAGAAATACAAAGCCATTGCGGTAGGTGGAACATTATTGCAAGCAGTCGATCTTTGCGAAGCCATTTTTAAAACTTCAGAAGGTTCTCTCGTTTCAAAAGAATCCCTTGATGAGCTAGCCAATCAAGTTCGCTCCAAATCCATTCGAGATCGAAGAGCTATGACCGGAATGGATATCGATCGTGCAGATATTCTACCCGCAGGGATTATCGTCTTGACCTCCTGCCTCACGAGGCTCGCACAAGAAGAAGTATTCGTCACTCCTTGGGGGCTTCGACACGGGCTACTGGCGCAGCACCTTTGAGCTGAAGCTCAAGACCAGCTACCTGAAGGATTGGCAGCAGCACCCAACCTACAACCGGAAATAGCGCTAAGGCCGAAGGCAGAACGCCCAACCCCATCAATACAGATGACGGAATTTTTTCGTGATCCTGCAAGGCTTCCTTGCCACCAACATGGGCGAGCCGACGAGCCACCGCTAAAGCGTCTCCAGACATCGCCCACGCAAAAATCAGAACGCCAAATGGAATTAAAAAGGGAATGAGAAAAAGCGGCCAAGCCAAACAGGCCACCAGCAAAGTACGAAGCATGGAGAACACTTCTCCGCGATAGAGCTTGAGCGATTCTAAAATCTTTTTTTGTTTGGCATCACTCGGCTCAGGCGCGTCTTTCAAATAATATCTCGTCAAGGCGCTTTCGCCACCAATCACAAGAACCAAAGCGTTCATAAGCAAGGCTGCGAGCTGCCCGCCCAAATAAAAGAGCATAAGTGCCCAAACAATAAACGCCGCACCAGCATACCAATTGTTTTGGATGTAGGACGTAAGTCCCCAAGAGCCAACGACAAAAATCACCCCGATGATTCCCGCAGCAAGGATCAAAGTCATAACCAGCGTTTTAAAATACCACCTACGAAGCTCTGGAAGCGCGGTCACCCTAGCAATAGCAATGGAGAAGATTTTGATTCCATACATAAAGCCCATATAGCTAAAGCCTAGATCTTTGCCCTACTCGAAGCAAGATTTAAGAGTTAGCTTTGATAAGTCGTCTTGAACAAGTTTAGCGATGAGAGGCGCGGCGTAGGCGGTCATGAATAGCCGCCGAAATGCCCTCACCATCTGACGGAAGCGCCACAATGAGATTGATTTCAGGATCGCGATCCAACTCTCTCAAGCTTTTGAAAAGCTGACTTGCGGCTTCGGCGATATCATTCTGTGGGCTAAGGCACAACTGCCTCTTCCACGGGCCATCGTAGGAGTTCGGCACAGGATCCCTGTCCAAGATTCTCAACAAAGCCGCGCTTGAAAAATCTATCGCGCGATTCAGATTCTCTTCAGCAAAAAATACAGCCGTCTTGGGAGAATAATGCCGGCTCGATTGGCCAGGAGCATCGTGAGACTTTGAGTCGCGCACAATGCCAGTACCAGACTTTCGAATTTCGACCTTCAAGTGCGGCCCTCCGCACTGACGAAGCTCGTCAATTCCAATGGCACCCAAACGAATCACCTCGATATGAGATTCAGACAAGACTTTAACAACCGTGCTTTCAATCCCAAATTTACTAGAGCCCCCATCAAAAACAGCTTCCAGTCCAAATGGCGATAATTCATCTACCACATCCATTGCTGAAGTCGGGGAAATGCTTGCAAATCGGTTGGCGCTTGGAGCAGCGACACCCTCCCCCTCGAGTGCCTCCAAAACTCTTACAAAAGTTGAATGTCTAGGAGCCCGACAGGCCACAAATGGACTTCCCGCCGTACAAAGATCCGGAACAAAGGATTTCTTGCGAAAGAGAATCGTCAGAGGCCCAGGCCAAAACATTTCACAGAGGTTTCTTTGTAACTCGAAATCAAATTCACAATACGGCGTTAGAAATTCCATCCCCAGAACATGAACAATGAGGGGGTCGAAACTAGGCCGATTCTTGAGTTTAAAGATATTGGCTAAAGCAAGCTCCGAAACAGCAAGGCCTCCTAGGCCATAAACCGTTTCACTTGGAATTCCAATAGGCTGCCCTTCTCGCATTCTTCTAATCGCAAAGGCTAGATGATCACGATCTTCGACATTCAATAGAACTGACAATCAGAACTTCCTATCTCTCGCTAGAATCATAGGTAGAATCATACGTGTCTGAGACGCAATGATTTCAAGCTAACTAGGTCTTCATCCGTTTTTTGAATTCTAGCTGAGAGATTCTGAGCTAGCATTTTGAAGAAATAGGTCCCAAAAACAGGGTCACTTTCAACCGCGCTTTCCAGCGAAGCAAAAGGGATGCGAATCAAAGTGCATTCCTCAACAGCTTCAGCTGTCGCAGTGCGCTTTTCATAACTTCCCGGCGCAGAAGAATGCAGAAATGTCATTTCTCCGAGATGAGAGCCTGATCCAATTTTTGCAAGATCCTCTTCGCCCTCACTTGAACTCTTTTTAACAACAACCGTCCCTGACTTAACAACAAACATAGAGTCAGAATCATCTCCCTCATAGAAAAGAGATTGGCCCGGTCTGAGCTCTAGAAGTTCTGCATGAGTCGCTACCGACTTGAGCGCAGCCCTAGGGACACCAGAAAACAAAGATATTTTTACAAGAGCTTCTTCAAGATTTGCCATGGCATTAAAGTTACTTGAAAATTATTCGACGGAGAAGCTTTCCTTCAAATTATTTTGAAACCATTCGCCATCTATCCACTGCTTGCCCATCTTCCGACCCTCAAGCAAAAAGGCTCGACGACGCGCAAAATCAAGTACATTTGATTTTGTCGCCTCTCCTACCTGATACAAGGTCTTCCTAAGGACCCATCGTCCCTCTGGAGTCCGAAACCATGATTCTCTCTCCCACTCATCTTTGCTGGCCGCAGCAATCAACCAAGGATCACTTTGAGCCCAAGTATTTGCAGGAACCGTTCTGAGGTGAATCCAAAAGTCAACATTCTGACCAGAGTCCCTAGAGAATTGATCATAGTCTTGGGGACGAAGATTTCCATATGACCAAGCCGATAAGTAGGCATCCGAAGCCTGTGGCTCCATCGGAGGAGCAAAAAACGGCTGCCTCATTTGGAACCAAAGAGTTTTTTGAATCCCAAGGCTACGAGCACTTGCTAGAGCATAAGAGTGACGAGAATCCACAAGGGGACAATCCGCCTTTAGCTTCAGTGCAGAAAACTTTTCTTCCGGCATCCATCTTTTGATTTGGCTTTCGAAATTCTCATAGTTGGCCGTATTACCAGTGAGTCTTTTAAGGAAACCAGCATCAAGTCCGATGGGCTCCCAACTACTCCATTTAAATGCCTGCCATTCTGCTTGGTTTGCACTTCCATGCTGCGCCCAAGAAAGAGCCAGCCAACACGCAAAGCCCTGCCCAACAACTTTGGAAACTTTGACTCCTGCACGATCGAGTTCCTGCAAATACCCAAGAGCCCAAAAAGCATCAAGCCCCACAGAATCAATCCAAACTCCAATCACTGGAGCTCGCGGTCTCATTCCAGCTTGTTCACCATTGCTATTTTCGTCAGTGGATCCACCAGAAACGTCAAGGTCTTCTCCCTCCACCTTAACCACCGGCTCAAGCGGTAGTGCTGAAAGTATGTCGCTAGGAGCCTCCCCCGGCTTCGGTTCAGTTGTCACTTGATTTTGCTTTTTACTAGCACAAGACATCACAAACATTAGTAGGGCCAAAGTTATAATTCTGTTTTTGAGTTTCATAGTCGCCTCTTAAGATAAACCAAATACTCCAAATTGCCATCGCCACCCGCAATAGGAGAATCCATATAATCGATCAAATCAAACTGTCCCAGCTCTGCGAGAAAACTTTTTAATTTTTCCAAAGCTAAAAGTCGGTGACCCTCTTCCTTCACGATCCCCTTTTTTAGTAATTTTCTTTCCAGCTCAAATTGCGGCTTCAAAAGCACGATCCATGGAGCCCCAGGCCTTAACCACGCCGATACGTGACCGATGATGCGTGTGACCGAAATGAACGACACATCCATAACCGCAAAATCAAACGGTAAAGAAATTTTATCCGCCCAAAAAGCTTCATCAACTTTCAAAATATGGGTTTGCTCCAAACTAAGAACGCGCTTATCCGACCTGAGTCTTTCATGTAGCTGATGAGTGCCCACGTCAACCGCCGCAACACGCACAGCCCCCTTCTCAAGCATGACTTGAGTAAAACCGCCTGTGCTCGAGCCAACATCGATAGCTACTGAATTCTTGGCGACCTCGTCAAGCTCTGGCCATCGCTCGAAAGCACCTCGTAACTTCTGCGCTCCACGCCCAACATCTTGAGGACCGTCATTTTTCAA
>CAZXHL010000042.1:0-8958 GCA_964640545.1 uncultured Bacteriovorax sp.
GAGGTGTGGTGACCAGGTGGCTTTTCCACTTTTTACCGCGCACAGTTTAAGTCTAGTGCTTGTGGCCATCACCATGGAAATGCTGGTGGCCTTCAATCACAAATTGCTCAGAGGTCGCTGGATACTTTCCTAGCGGATATCGAGTATTGCTTTTTGAGTTCAACCACAGCCCATTTAAATATTGATTTTGCATTGTGAGGCTTGGTGTAAGCAGCACCTTGTCGGGACCATAAACATCAACAGATATCTCAGCAGACTCTTCACCCCGAAACCTGATTTTATAGAGCTCGGGGGAGTCCGACTTAAGGTAAATGCTATTGGCTTTGGTATAGAGGAGAAATTCCTTAAAATTTTCTCTGGTTGCTTGTGAAAGTTTCTGGAAGATTTTTTTGCCCAAATCGGTTTGTTGAAATTTGGCATCAAGAGGGGTGAAAGCTCTACGAAGTTCGTCCGGAATCTGGCTTAAGAGTGCAGTTGTTGAGCCATGCAGGTGTGTGTTGATGTCGGACTTCTTTTCTTTCTCAGAAATGTAGTCGTACAATTCTTGGTTCATAAGTCTAGAAACTTTGAGTCTTTTGGGGTGGGCTTCATCCATCTTGAGTCGTTGCTGCCATAAGTTTTCCCAGACTCGGCCCCATTTTTGGATGTGAGCTTTTAGCCAGGTAGGGTCGATTCGATCCCATCGTATCATATCAGCTGTTCGAAAAACGTTTGGATGATAGCTGTGATAGTAGTCGAGACCTGTAATGTACTTAGGCCACTCAGGAATATTTTGCTGGCCTTGTGCGGGTACTTGAAAAGTTAAGAGAAGTCCGAAGAAAATGACCGCGCGGCGAAGTGACGATAGGCACATGTTGACAGTTTAGCTTGGGAATTTGAGAAAAACAGAGGAAATGATGTCTTATGCTTGACGCTGCTTAGTCGTTGTCTTTTTGCTTGTCACCGGTGAACTTCATAAAAACATCGCGCCCACCAAGATAAAGAACGGTTGATGCGAGGCCTTCAACAATTCTGACGCTTCCCTGGCCGAAGATAAATCTTGTTGCAGGGTTTCTCAGACAAGCGTTGTAGACCATTTCGGGTAGCTTGTTGACGATGAATCCGTCTATCAAATGACTTTTCCCGATCGAAAACACTGAGTATCCTAAATTGTACATTCCAATACTTTTAGCGTCGTTATCTGTCATGGCAGAATACATGGCGGTTTGAAGAGCTACTGATGTGACCGTCGCCCCAGATCTCATGATAATAGATGATCCTAGAGTTCCAAATCGTTTGGTGAGGGCTTGTACGCCGCTAGTGGTAGCTACATATCCTACCCAGCTTTTGAAGAAGTTGTTGACGACACCCGTGCTGTAGTCTGTGGCAAGCATGTCACCGTCGTAATCGCGGTTCTCATCTTTTTCTTGAGCTCCGAGACCAACGAGCAACACATCAAAACGTTGTGGTGCCTGAATCATGATTCCAGCCGTGAGGATGGCAAAGTCGGCACCAAGCTTCGCAGTAATAAAACTGCGGGCCGAGGTTTTCTTGTTGAGAATCTCTGCACATTTTACCGAGTGAGCGAGCGGGACCGTTCTTTTGATTCGCAGTTTCTCAGCTTGCGGATCAAGCTTTTGTGCATCGATCGCCGCTTGAATGTAGTTCTTGGTGAACGTATCTTCTTCCGAGCTCAGTTGGACTCCGTAGCTCTGTCGAAATTCAAATGATCCTGCTTTTTTATCTTTTAGGTCTCGACTCCATTTCACTTCGCCAGCTTCTTTGATCGGGAAAGTCCATTCGACCGGCTCTGCGCCTTTTCTGGCAATCAAAGCTTTCGCAGTCCAAACGTTTTCTTTTGCTAGGTCGAGTGAATCTTCGACGAGGAAGACGCGGTTGTCTGGAGAGACAACATAGAAAAGTGATTTTGTGTTTTCAGGATGCTTTAGTTGTCCGAGCAATTGAGCTTTGACGTCGATCAGTTTGACGTCGAGTTGTTTGATGCCTTCAGAAGGTCGTACGAAAACTTCCGAAGCTTTGTGGATGCCGTGAAGTTTGAGTAAATCGTCAGCGCAGTTTGAGGCCATCGATACGGATGAAACAGTATAGAGGGCAAGTCCCGCCAAGTGAGAAATTAGGGAGCCCAGGCGTCTGGAGAATGGCCTCATTCAGGTTGCTTTGTACACTAGTTCGTGACGCAGTGTCCATTAAAACTTAAGCTATTATGAAGTTATACTTAAGTTTTGCTTATATATGGTTTTTTATATAATGAATTCAAATACTTGTTTGCGGCCAAAGAGGGCATTAAAAAGCATCTTTTTGGGCTCTGAGCTTGGCAAAACAGGCTTCATTGCTGTCTTCCAGGGAGAGTCCGAGAGCTGATTTTAGGGCAGGATCTTGGGCATTTAAGAAGGGATTGCTCTTGAGTTCGTTTTTCAGAGTCAGAGGGTAGGTTGCTATCCCTACATCTCTTTTGGCTTTAACTCGAGCCAGCGTGTCTTTCACTTCATCTTTTCTCCATGGAATTTGAGATACGAAGGTGTAATTGCTTTGTGTATATTCATGACCTGCACAAATGAGTGTGGATGGCGGAAGTTCCTTAAGTTGTGAAAGTGAGCCCCACATCTGTTTCGCACTGCCTTCCATTAATCTTCCACAACCACCAGCAAACAAGGTGTCGCCGCTGAAAAGATAAGATTGTGTATCAATTTCTACATAGTAGCTAAGTGCGGGAATAGTGTGCCCGGGAGTTGAGATGACTTGAAATGTTTTTCCTAAAATCGAAGTGCTTCCAGAAGAAAGATGGTGTTCAACGAATGGAATGCGAGAATCTTTGGGGCCCCAAACGCTTGCCTCAAATTGATCTCTAAGCTTCTCCACACCAGACACGTGGTCCCAGTGATGGTGAGTGAGAATGATGGCGACTTCTTCAGCGTCTATTTGTGAGAGGTGTCTGGCTACAGGCTCTGACTCCCCAGGGTCAAACACCCAGGCTTTTTTATCTTTAGACAAAACGTAAATATAGTTGTCTTTGAATGCTGGAATGATCTGGATTTGCAAGAGGCCTCCCGTTTAGATGCTGGTCGTACTAAAGCGTGGATAACGTCTTCTTTCAACAGGGGAAAAAGTTTGAACTTTGCTTTTGAGAACTTTTGAAAGGTTTAGCTCTTGGCCCTTGATGAACAGATAGGCTGGGCCTGATAGTTCGAGTCCTTCGGGGGTGACGATGAGACCGGAGGTATCTGGTAAAGCAAAAACACTGTTCTTAGATTTCTGACTATAGGTTTTGATGGCTTTTCGATACCTTGCGGAATGAGTGTAGTGCGGAAAGAACTCAAAGTTTACAAAGTTCAATGCTTTCTTTACTTTGAGTCCGACAAAGTTTTCATCACGATCAAACTCTGGAAATCCAGCTGTATTGATGTTTGGAGTCATCAGTATAGCTCCAGCACTAAGCCCCGCAATGACACGGCCACTTTTGTGAGCGTCAGCGAGATCGTTCATGATTCCTTTTTCGCGAAGGTTCTTAAGAAAGTTGTAGGTGTTGCCTCCAGACAGAAAAATGATGTCGCTACTGAGAGCTCGATTCTTCATTTCATCCGTAAATGGGTAGTCGATGGGGAAGTAGACGAATTGACAATTCTTGATCTGGTCCCAGGACTCTACGAAGTCTCGAAAGTCTTCGAGCCCGTAGTCTGAAGAAGCTGGAATAAAAGTTACCTTTGGAGTGCGTCTGCCCGAGAGTTCAATGCACCTTTTGTTTAGAGGCGTATTGTCGTAGTAGTGTCCACCACTATAAAAGACCAGGCTCATAATTAGATGTCTTCACGAAACTCATGTACTAGTTGAATGAGTTTTCTCATATGCTGATTCTGCTCAAAACTTTGATGGCTTGGAAGGCTGCCGGTAACTTGGTGTTGAATGAATTCTGGGAGCAATTTCATCAGCTCCTTAACTCGTGCACCTTTTTTATCTTTTGTAAGAAATTGGGCCACATGGATCACTCCATTGCCGGTAAGGAAGTCTGGCCTGTTAATGATAGAAGATCTCATTGTGATTTCTAGCAGCGTTCTATCTTCAGGGAGCTTTTGTATTTTTGAAAGAGCCTCAATGATCTTAAAATAAGCTGTTTGAAAACTTTGAATGTTTCTTTTTCTTGAGGATGAGAGTTTAAGATCCTGTTTCTTAGCGAAGGCTGATTTTGCAATCTCAACAAAGGTTTCAGTATCTATGCTTTCCTTTTTGGCCAGATAAAGTCGGGGTAATTCTCTCAATATGTCGCGCATACAAAAAACAGCATCCGAGCTGACGCCGTCTTCAACTTCATAGGTTCCTTCTGAAGTCTGAAGTCTTTCAATGTGTTCGTAAAGTTTTTCAAAATGATTGATAAGTTTGGGGTGCTTCTTGAGGACGGTTTGTGACTCTTGGGAGCTCATTCCCATTTTCTTAAGTAAGTAGTACTGTTTGTATTTTTGAAAACGCTCATCAAAAAGTTTCAAGGACGGATGCGATTGAAATTCTTTGAGATGCTTTTTCTCTCCTTTTTTCAGGTAGTCGACCAGTTGGGCAAAGGTTTGGATGATGTATTTAGCTTTGGCCTTCTGTTCTAGGAGAGTCGTGGACCATCTCTCAACATCGTCGTAGCGGTATTCTTTGTGGAAAGTACCAAATTGTCTGATGGATCCGTAGTCTAAGATTCCGGCTCCAGAGCTAAGAATGTTGTCTCCATCCCAATCGAGCCAACAAAAGATATATTCTCTTTCGAATTGGGCGGCCGATCTAGCGAAATCATCGCAGGCAATGTCTAGTAGCTGAT
This sequence comes from uncultured Bacteriovorax sp., assembly GCA_964640545.1. Taxonomy (GTDB): domain Bacteria; phylum Bdellovibrionota; class UBA2428; order UBA2428; family UBA2428; genus JBGSZX01. The sequence continues at coordinate 4,796 of CAZXHL010000042.1, forward strand.
CGTAAGGAGAAGAATTTTTTGAAGCCTCATGGTTCCAACGTTTGTTTTTTTGTTCGCGATCAATATAGAAATCTACGAGGTTTTTTAAGTTTTGCAGATCCCCAGACTTTAGGTAACGAAACATGTGGGCTGGTCTAATAAGGTTTTGTCCAGCTCTTACGTTGATGCTGGTTCCATCCTTATATTTTAGAACACAAAGAGTTCTTTCCGTTGAGAAATTCTTTCTGTAGAGAACTTCGCTCATGAGCGCTGCCATGAGGCCGTCGTCAAAATCAGCTAGTCCACAGCCGTAAGAAATGGTGGTGTCGCCTGTTCTAAAATTTCTTTCGTGCATCGCTACCGCTGGGCTGAGGCAAGTCGCGCCAGTTCCGCAGCTGGAGATATCCCAAGAGATGCCCTTGTGCTTGGTTTGCCCATTCCAGATACTTCTGCCGTCTCCAGAAGTTTTGCCAGCTTTGCTGGAATGCTGAAGTTGTAGATATCTTGTGGCCATGTATTTATTGGCTTTGATGGTATTAGCGGGGAAGGTTTTGTTGTTTTCAATGTCCCATTCGTTAATGATCACGAGAGAGAAGGTTTCGATGAGAGCTTTCTTGAGTTCTTCGTTGAGGACGTTTTCGTCTTTGGCGCTAACGAGTCCCATCTCTTTGGCGAGATCGAAGTTGAAGTAGGCCACTTCTGCTCCCGGTCTTTGCCTGGCCTCATACATGACACACATTTCAGGCACTTTGTTTTGGAGAGGATGTTTACCGTCAATCCCCAAAATCTTTTCATATCGAGACTGAGCTTTCTTGGTGTTCGAGATGTGTTGTTTTTTTTGCCCCATCATTACTTAATCTTAACGGACGATCTTGCTGAAATCTTAAGTTTTGACGAGGGGTGTAATGTTCTAATGTCGATCTTGAGCACTTTGACAAATGTGAAAACAAAAAAAGCACCGAGCTTTTGGGCTCAGTGCTTTTTGAATTACAAATGCTATTCGAGAATACTATTCGATATCGTTAATAGTCTTAAGGATGCGAGTGCAGATTTGGTATGGATCAGCGTTCGCGCCTGGGCGACGGTCTTCCAGGTATCCGTAGCCTTTGTTGGCAACTGAACGAGGAATCCGGATAGAAGCTCCGCGATCAGCTACACCAGATTTGAAGGTGTTGATGTCGCATGTCTCGTGTAGTCCTGTCAAGCGCTCACGAAGCCCGTGTCCGTAGACTTTGATGTGATCATCATGTTTGGCACCAAGCTTCGCAATGGCATTTTCCATGGCAGCTTTTCCAGTGCTGGCTTCGCGCATGGGGGCTGTTGAAAAGTTGGTGTGCATGCCTGTTCCATTCCAGTCACCACGAACTGGTTTTGGATGCAAGGTCGCGCCTACGCCGAACTCTTCACCGATACGGAAGATGAGCCAACGAGCAAGGATGGTGTGGTCAGAGACAGTGAGAGGGTCGGCGCTCTCGCTGTCAACACCGCGGTATCCGATCTGGAATTCCCATTGGCCAGGCATTACTTCTGCGTTGATGCCGTAGATCATGATACCGGCGTCGATACAAGCTTCAGTGTGCGCTTCTACGACTTCACGGCCGAAAGCTTCGTCAGAACCTACACCGCAATAGTACGGGCCTTGTGGAGCAGGGAATCCAACGTCAGGGAAACCGAGGGGGCGTTGCCCATCGAGAAGAGTGTATTCTTGTTCAAAACCTATCCAAGGCTCAGTCTTGGCGGCGCCAGCGTCGAGGACGCGACGAAGCTCAGCGCGGTTGTTAGTTTTGTGTGGGGTCTTTCCGTCTGGGTCGTAGACTTCGCAAAGAACCAGGTAGTTTCCTGGGCCGCGAATAGGGTCGCGCACGAATAAAACAGGCTGAAGGATACAATCTGAATCACCCCCGCCAGCTTGATTGGTAGAAGATCCATCAAAGCTCCATTCAGGAAAGAGTTCGAGTTTTACGTCTAAAGAATCATCTGTAGCGATAATGCGAGTTTTGGAACGAAGTTTCTGGGTCGGACGAGTTCCGTCTTGCCAAATGTATTCTGCTTGGACGAATTGGGGTGTGCTCATGATCAATCCTTCTGTGGCTGTATCATGGAACAAGCTCCCTTGGGGGTCGCTGGAAAGAGAGTCTGCTTTGATAGCAGCGGTTATATTATCCAGTGGTGCTAGTGCGACCCTTATGGGATTGCAAAACTAAAGAACTTTATGGAAATGGTCAAGTAAATGACGTGATGTAAGGCGATTTTAGGTCGACTGTGGATGTCATAGCTCGACTCCTTCTTAATCAAAATTTCATAAAAGAATTCAATCGTTGTAGGTATCATGAGGGTGCAAAAATTGATTTTAAAGTGGGGGTCGCCAGAAAGGTGGCACTACCTTTTAAACCAAGAAGTCTTTAAAATTAATTCAAGCGATTAACCGATCTTGCCGATTAAGTGGTCTTGTTAGGGACAGGGCCTTTTTCAGGGGGAAAACGTGAGAAGGGTTAAGGGGGAACAGGGAAATGAATAAAAAGAAAAAAGAACACTTTCAAAAGAAGCTTCTTGAAATGCGTGAGCACATTTTGAACAAGGGCTTTGTGAACAACGTAGGCATTTTTTCTCTAGAGAAGGATGACCTTGTCGACGAATCCGATCACGCCGCGTCTATTATCCAACAAGGCGTTCAAATGAACGTTCATGCACGTGATGTCTTCTTATTAAAAGAAATAGACAATGCTTTATCGAAATTCGAAGAGGACACTTTTGGTCTTTGCGAAGATACAGAAGAGCCAATTGACGAGGGTCGACTAGAGGTTCAGCCTTGGACTCGTTATACTGTGGAAGCAGCCGAGGCTCGCGAAAAGCAAGCTAAGCGCTTTGCTCGAGTCAGTTAGAATCACTTACTGAACGTGGATTCTCCATCGGGGGAGAAGAGGATTCATGGATAAAAGAACTGCAAAGTTCTTAGGTCGCTTTGAGGATGGGGGTCCTCAAAGCGATTTTTTTTGTCTGGAGTGCGCGACTCGTATTCAGTAAGGCAGTTTATTTTTTCAAATAATCCAATAGTCCCACAGGGTCATCGGTAATGATGCCATCCACGCCCATTCCAATAAAACGAGACCAGTGAGAGGGCTTGTTGAGCGTCCAAGGGATGACCTTGATGCCTAATTTGTGGGCTGCTTTGATCTGGGTTTTGGAAATGTGGGAGCCGTGCGGCGAGAGATAATCGGGGCGAAGGCCCTGGGTGACCTGCTCGAAATCGTAGCCTTCGCCTACGAGGGCCGAGATTTCGATCTTGGAGGCTGTGGATCTCAACTCCCTGAGGCTGCGAAAATCAAAAGACTGAATGATGAGGTTCTTGGGTGGGAATTTCGAATCCCGTAACTCGCTTAGAAGCAGTTTTACAAATTGCTTCACATTTTTAGAGCTGGCATCTTTTGCGATTTTTGTTTCAAGATTGAGTTTAAGTTGAGGCTGGTATTCTCGGTGCTCGTTCGCTAGCGCAAGGAGTTCTTTGAGTGTGGGGATTCTCGTTCCTGGACGCACTTTGCGCTTAGGAAAGTCTGGATCGACGCGTGCTCCACAGTCATAGCTCTGAACTTGCGCAAGAGTTAGCGAGGAGACCTTTGGTGTCACTAGCTTTTTGAGTTTGGGATCGTTCGAGTGGCACAATTGAGTATTGATCGTGAGGTCATGGTTGAGGACGATATGATTGTCTTTGGTAACGACCATGTCGGCTTCTATGACGTGAACTCCTTTGTCCATGGCGAGGTGAAAGGCGGCCATGCTATTCTCAGGTTCTAATGCCCGGGCTCCTCGGTGCCCATGGACTTCAAAGGAGCCTTTTGGCTTGTGGTCGCCCATGGCCAGAGCCACGACCGGCACTGTGGCCGTAACTATGGCCGTAACTCTGGACAGGGCCACTATAGGCAGTAGGCTAAACAAAAATCTCATAGCACTCCTTTCGGATTTTAAGAGTGTTTTCTAAACCAATTCACGTTTCAAAGATTTGAGGTATTGCTTCCAATGTTGCTCAGCAATTTTGGCCGCTACTTTGGGGTCATCGGTCATGTGAATGTGTTCGAAGTCTGCATCGCTGATCATACCTTCTTTGTACATCGTATTCTTGAGCCAATCGATGAGGCCGGACCAATAGGTCTTGCCCATAAGAATGATCGGGAAGTTCTCTACCTTGC
>CAZXHL010000042.1:9058-19750 GCA_964640545.1 uncultured Bacteriovorax sp.
GTGATGACGGTGAAGCCTTTTTTACCCATTTCATAACCAGTTTTTGTGGCAAGTTCATAGTATTTAGAGCCTGGCTTGAGTCTGGCGCTTCCAAACATGGAAACTCCCTTAGTAACTCCGCTCAAAGTCTCTAGACCATTCACAAACTCCGCCATAATTCTGAAGGTGCGCCATGTTTCTTTCGCGGGACCGTCGTCTCCGCGGAGGAAACGGATCTCTTCGTTACGGTTTCCTGGCACTGCGTGCGTCGTTTCTGGCACTTTTGGTGTCCTCGCGGGAGCCTTGACGATTTTTTTTACAGGGGCCGTCAATTTTTTTTTGCGGGCCTTCGTGGGTTGTTTGACTACTTTTGATTTTTTCTTTGTTGTCATAATCAGGAGTTAGCTTATCACCCCATTCAAATTTGTCATTTTTTTAACCCCAGAATCCATTTTCCGTGTCAAAAAAACAGGAGCATCGGAATTGACGGTGTCAGGGATTCCCCGTTTAATTAATACATAGGGGAGCTGATATTTTGTCGGCCGCAGGTCCTTAGAACCAGGGGAGGGTTTAAAGGATGGCGTATGGACGCGTCGTATTTATTTTAGGGGCACAAACGGGGTTAGACCCCATCATTCACTTTTGTGAAGGTGTCAAGAAAGGTCGGATTCAATACCAGGACGGGGCTATGCCCTCAAGTCGTGGTCGTTTATCCGATGCAGAAATTCTTGGCGTTCTCACACAACTTTTTCAATTTGATTCATTTCTTAGACGTGAAGAGGTTGAGGTTAAGTTTAGCTTTTTAGGCAACCGCCAGAAGCAAGACATCTCATACCTAGGTCGCATCTTTGGTGCAGAAATTGACAAAGCCGATGTACTTCAGGCCGATGATTTATTCAACGCCGAGTGTGACGCTTTAGTCTATGTACCACTTGATACGACACAGCCTAAGCAAGTCGAACACCTTGCAAGACTTTCAATGGTCATGCCTCGTGTAAGGCATGTGGCGCTGACATCGTCTCCTAAATGGAATCATTCGCAGCTCATGGCTCTGAAAGAGACATGGACTTGGCTTGACCCACGTCAGGCTGGCAAGCTTCAAAGCTTTGCTGAGGAAATCATTCGTATCAATGGTGGGCTCACTAGAGGTGACCTCGATAAGATTGATTTGCCGAAAGAGCAACCAGAAGCTGCTGATCCCGTGATCATCACTCGAAGCGATGCTTTTAAAGAAGTATTGGCTTTGGTCGATGCGATCGCGGACACTGATAGCACAGTGCTTATCTCTGGTGAATCAGGGACAGGTAAAGAACTCATTGCCAATCGCATTCATGCACGAAGCCACCGAGCGAAAGCCGAACAGGTTGTAGTGAATTGTGGTGCGATTCCAGGAGAACTTTTGGAATCTGAACTTTTTGGACACGTCAAAGGCGCGTTTACTGGAGCGATTGCAAATCGCGAAGGTCGCTTTGATGTGGCTCATGGAGGAACACTGTTCCTTGATGAGATCGGTGAAATGGGTGGCAACCTTCAAGTGAAGTTGCTTCGCGTACTACAGGCGAAGAAATACGAGCCAGTAGGCTCCACCAAATCAAAAGATTCAGATGTGAGAATTGTCGCAGCAACGAATCGTGACTTGGAGTTGGAAGTTAGTGAGGGGCGCTTTAGGGAGGACCTTTTCTATCGCTTAAATGTGATTCCAGTTCACTTGTTGCCACTTCGTGAGCGCCGTGAAGACGTGCCTCTTTTGATTGATTTCTTCGTTAAGAAATTCAACCGAGAGAAGTCGCGAAGAGTTACGGGAGTGACGAGAGCTGCACTTAGAGCTTTGGTTGCTTATGGATGGCCAGGAAACGTAAGGGAACTTGAGAACCTGATGGAAAGAGCCGTCATTCTTAAGTGTTCTGGAATGATTGATATCTTAGATTTCCCAGAGAAGTACCGCAGGGTTAGCCTCTCTGAGATTGAATATGATGATCTCATCAATCCAAAGAAAACGTTCCTTGCGGAGCAAGAAGATTCTAAACTGATTCAAGCTGAGGGGCTTGATGGACATTCTATTAACAATTCCATGAGGGAGAACGGGGAGAACATGGGTATGGAAAAAACAATCAATTACACTAAAGGCATTATCGAGCAATCAGCAAATGGCGTTTCGTCTGAAAATGGACAGCAGAGCAACGCTGAAGCTCAGAACCAAGGCACTCACGAAATGGGCTTTGAAGGAAATCTTTCCATCGAAGCAGCACTTCGCTTGTTGTCGGATCGAGTGATCTTTCCTGAAGAAGGAATGGACTTCAACTCAGTCGTTGATCAGTTCGAGAACATTCTGATTCTTGCGGCTCTTGAGCGCACTGGATGGAATCGTAACCGCGCAGCTGGTCTCTTGAGACTCAACCGCACGACACTTGTTGAGAAGCTTAAGAAGAAGCAATTGGTTCCTCCAATGCGTTTCGACAATCGCTCTCTTAGTGGCAACGCTTAAGTTAGAAAAAATTTCGTAGAATCCTACTTCTGCGATCGTTTAATGCTAAGCCCGGTCTCACCAGAGGTCGGGCTTTTTTGTTGTTAGGGAGGCTTACTTTTTGAGATTTTGGGCACATTTGGGCCTCGATTTCTTTAAAGAATGGGACCTTAAATCCCGATATCAATAAAATGAGATTCATGAAAATTTCGGTCATTTTCTTGGCTTTAGCGATCTCATGCCTCGGTTATGCCCAGGCGCAGTTTGCCCGCCAAAGTAGCTTTGAGGATCTCGATGCTATTTTGTTAAAGGCGGGCAGTATTGAAGCCTTTTTGGAAAATCCCAAACTTCGCAAAGAATACTTCGAGAACTTAAACGCCTTGGTTAGTGTGACCTCGCAAGTCAACGAGAATGGATTCAATACCATTTTAAGCCAATTGCAAAAAATGGCGAAGAAGCATCCGAGTACCTTAACTCGTTTGTGGGAGACGACTCGGATGGGGGAAGACTTTGCAGTGCAAAGTGAAGGGATTTCATTTGGGAGAGAGTTAGATTCCAGGGCGTGGAAGAAGTACTTAGATGGCCACCTTGAAAAACTGGCTAGAGATGCAAAAAGTATCAATAGTCGTGAAGCCGCGTTTAGGATTGTCGAGGAGCTTGATACGAAAGTGGCAAAACTTGAGGCATCACTGGTTGGCACAACCGATAGAGCCAAACAAAAAGAGTTAGCCCTAGGGCTGACTAAGTTACGAAGTGAGAAAAAATATATCCCTGCGCTTTCGTTTATCGCACACCAAGAGCTTTCAAGAAGTTTTATGAATCGCGATCTCAGCGCAGATTCCATACTCAATCTATTATCGCTGTGGAATAGGGATATTAGACAGCTATTGGATGATAGGGGAGATGCTTTGTTTAGGTCCAGGTCGATGCCAGCATTCCTAAAGTCCTATGTGCCTTCGCCCGCACAGCTCCTCAAAAACAAAGAGATATTTCCCATTGCGACTCGCAATACTCTTCGTGGCAAAACAATCACTCAGGCCAAAGGGCATTATGCTACTTATGATTTTAAAACTCCTCCGAGGCGATTTCATGCCATTTTTAAAGGCTTCTTCGGTGGAAGGGAGTGTATTGGGGGGAGTGTGTGCGGATACACAACCCCTACTCGGTGGGGAAACATTCTTTTGGCGGATACCCATTTGTGGTTTGTCTACAAAAACGGTTTGCCGACTGGCTATGTGATGGCATCCCCAATTCATGTTGCGGATGTCTCCAGCATTTACGCTAGCTTAGATCTAAAGTCTGACGTTCTTTACGCAAGATTGTTGTCTAACGAGGATAGCAATATTGAGTCTAAGACCGTTCTAGATCGAGTTCTCGAAAAGCTTGACGAGCAACGACTGCGACATTGGAAGGGCTTTGTGCTGGGCCATACAGGAAGTATTTCCGCTACTTCCAGTCATCACGAGTCAGAGGCTTATTTTTTGGGCGATCATTTCCCCAAGGGCGTGGGTAGTGAAGACAAGAAGATGGCAAGGATCTTGGAAAGCTTTTCTGTTCCTAGTCAATACTCAAACGGAATTGTCGTAACCGATGCAACGGTGTACGACCAAAGTTTTCTGAGAAAGTTAGCAACACCTTCAGAGGTTTTGGAGCGCAGACAAGACACAAATCTCTTTGAGTTTAAAAAAGCTCTTATGAGTCAATACGATGAGGATGATCTAAAAAGTTTTTTTAGATCGAGGCTTCGAAGTGTCTCTGGACGGAACCTCATTCTGCAGTTTCTCGAGCAAGAAAAGTCTGAGTATTTTTGGGAACTCGCTTTGAATTCAGTTTTGAAAGAGAATTCCCCTGACTATGGAAAAGAGATGGTCAATAGAATAAAGTCGTTTGATAATATTCCCAAAGGAATGCGAGCTTCGATTGAGCAGTTCTTGGTAGAGAACAAACTTGTAGAAACTCCAACTTCTCAAAAATTGGCAGATATTATTGCCGATTCGAGGGCTCTTCTTGAGGAGCAAGTTGAGGCGGGTAATCAATTGCGTCGGTACCCAGATCTTGATGCCGCATCAGTTAAAAAAATTGAGAAAGTTTTTTACAAGGCTGAGTTGGAATTGCAGTTTGCGTTGTGGGACTTGATTGCAGATTCTCCCCATTCCAATCATGCGGCTTTGGCAAAGTTTGCTTTTTCTTGGATTAATTCGTCTGATGACAAGAAAAGTTTTTATGGGAGCGGATTTTTTAGAAGATTGATTAGTTACCGAAGGTCCGAGCAGTGGAATGAAATTCATGATTCTCTGAAGGGCGATCGAAGTGGAAGAACTATATTGAAACAACTACAAGAGATGTTTCCGGGCTTAACACAGCTTCCTGCTGGGGAAAGTTGCGCCGAATCGGCAAGAGCTTTAGTCGTCACAGTGGATTCCCGATAATACAAGTTCCTCATTGAATCATTACAAATTGGATCTTAAAGGATCAAGGAAGGCGTGTGTTCTATGAAGATGAGTTTGCTGGCGAAATTTCGTTATCTGTTAGCAATGCGATATGAGAAGTCTTCGGATTAGTTTTCCGAGGAAACACCTCAGACAGCACTGTCTTCCTATGTTGAAAGATCTTCTCTAGATCAAACTTCACCCAAAATTCTCTCGTCAATTCTCCAAGTCTCCCAAAGGGCAACTTGTAGACGACATTGTCTTCCACCCATGTCCCATCACCAAGAGTTTCAAACTCGTGAGTATGATGCCAAAGCTTGTAGGGGCCTTTGAGTTGTGTATCTACGAAGTGCCAGCCTGGAGTCCATGACTCAATTAATGTTCTCCATCCCATGGGGACGCCATGGAGTTTGATGCGGTAGTCGAAGAGAGTTCCTTTCTCGATCTTAGGAGTGCTCGAGTTTAAGACTTTGAAGTTGAGCCAAGGAGGGGTGATTTTCTCTAGATTTCGAGCTTCTGAAAAAAAGTTAAAAACTTCTGCCTGCTCACGATCAAACCACTGGTAAGTTTTGAGGCGGTAGGCGCCCACAACGCCTTGAGGCTTTAAGATATCCTCTAGTGCCTCGTCGATTGTCGGGTATTGAAATTCAAAGCCCGCTTCTAGGGCTTTCTTTGCTAGCACTTTCTGGGAGCTAAGCATGACTTTTGAAAGTTCTCCAAACAACATTTGGATTGCGAGAGTTGGGGCGGGAATAATGGTTAATCTGTCGAGACTTTTCCCGATGGAATGAGTGAACTCCGTATTCCGGACAGGGGTAGGAGCGACGGCGTTGATGGCGCCGGAAAGAGCATCGTTCGTTATGCTTTCCATGATCAATCCACAAAGATCTTCAACATGGATCCAGCTCATCCATTGCTTTCCATTGCCGAGCTTTCCTCCAACTCCCGCTCTGAAGGCGGGTAGCATGCTTTTGAGGGCGCCGCCGTCTTGTCCGAGCACGATTCCGATGCGTAGTAAGGCGTGTCTCTGAGCGGGGATGTTTGCGCCTAATTCTTCCCATTTTTGACAAAGCTCGCCCAAGTATCCTGTCGCGGCCTTTGATCCTTCGTGTAGCTCTTCTTCTCCCCGGTCTTCATAGATGCCGATGGCTGATGCTGAGATGACTTTTGGGGACACCAGGCCGTCTTTGTTGAGGGCTTCAGCCAGTTTTTGCGTGGGGACCAGGCGAGATTCACGGAGGAGCTTCTTTCTCTCTGGGTTCCATCGTTTGTCAGCGATGCCTTCCCCGATCAGGTTGATGATAATAGGAGCTCCACTTATGGCATGAGGGGGTATCTCATCCTTTAAGGCATCCCATTGGATCACTTCTACGGGAAGGGGAAAGAGTTTGTGCGCCTTAGCCGGATTTCGTGCGAGCAATCTTACATGGTATCCGGCCTTCACGAGCCTGGGGACAAGATGCTGTCCTACGAATCCGGTGCCTCCGGTGATGAGGATGGTTTTTGATTGTGGCTTTGTCATGATTTGATTATACCCCAAAAGTGAATCTAGTTTAGTTATTTTTAAACCAAATACCTTCATCTAAGTTATCAATTTATTTAAATTAAAGAGGTTTTTAAAAACTTGTTTAAATCTATATAAACTAGATATAGCTTCGAATATGCTTTGTTTTAGCTACGGCGCGATGCCTCTTCATGGCCAAAGAATGCCTTGAGAGCTGACAGAGCTGGTGAAGATATTGTGCTATGAAATAGGCACTGTGCTGAAGGAAAGTGGGACGGAATGAATCAACCAAAGAAAAAGGTCATAGTTGTAGGCGCAGGCCCTGGAGGATTGGCGTCAGCGATGCTGCTCGCCCACAAGGGCTTCGATGTCACGGTTTTTGAAAAAATGGATCGCATCGGAGGACGCACCTCACACATTGAAAAAGATGGGTATCACTTTGATGTGGGCCCGACTTTTCTGATGATGAAGTATTTGCTCGACGAGTTGTTCATGATTACGGGCCGGAAGATTTCCGATTATCTCGACTGTAGACGCCTCGATCCGATGTATCGTCTTCAGTTCTCTGGAAAATCACTCATGGTTACTGGCGATCGCGAGCAGATGAAGAAGAATATCGAGGAAGTTTTCCCTGGAGAGGGTGAGGGGCTTGATCGTTTCTACATTCGTGAAGAGCCGAGGTTCGAGAGACTTTATCCTTGCTTGCAGAAAGAGTATGGCAATCTCACTTCACTATTGAGCACAGACCTCATCAAGGCTGCTCCACATTTATCGGCGCATCGATCACTATATGATGTGATGAGCGATTATTTCAAATCTGAAGAACTGCGGCTCGCCTTTACTTTTCAGTCGAAATATCTAGGAATGTCTCCTTGGAGCTGCCCGGGGCTCTTTGCGATGATTCCTTTCACGGAACACGCTCATGGCATCTATCATGTCATGGGTGGCTTGACAGAAATCACACAAGCTTTCGCTCGAGTTGCGGAAGAAGAAGGTGCGAAGATTCATTGCTCAAGTCCTGTCAAAGAGATCAGTGTGACAGATGGCGCGGCCAGGGGAGTCTTATTAGAAGACGGGCGGTTCATTGAGGCTGATGATGTTGTGGTGAACGCTGACTTTGGGCACGCTGTTGAGAATCTCTTTCCGAAAGAGGCGATGAAGAAATGGACTCCGCAGAAAGTCAATAAGCTCGACTACTCTTGCTCGACCTATATGATGTATCTTGGCCTCGACAAGATCTACGATGCTGAACATCACGTTATTTTCTTCGCAGATGAATACAAAAAGAACTTGGAAGATATTGAGAAGAAAGTTTTTCCAAAGGATGACTTCTCCGTTTATGTAAGAAATGCTTCCGTGATGGATAAGGACATCGCTCCAGAAGGCCATTCTTCTTTATATATCCTAGTGCCGATGCCTAATAACGATAGTGGTATTGATTGGGATGTGGAAGGCCCAGCCTTCAGAGAAAGAGTTTTGGACTTCTTGGAAGAGAAGACGCCCTATAAGGACATTAGATCGCACATCAAAGTTGAAGAGATCATCCATCCGGGGAATTGGCAGCATCAGCGAGATGTGTATAAAGGTGCCACATTCAACATGGGCCATAACATTGATCAGATGCTTTTCTTTAGGCCTCGAAATAAGTTTGAGGAGTTTAAGAACTGCTATCTTGTAGGTGGGGGGACTCATCCTGGAAGTGGACTCCCCACAATTTTTGAGTCGGCACGTATTTCTTCTAATTTGATTTCCAAGAAATATTCTATGCCTTATGAGAGAGCGGTTCCATTCCGGACGCTTTGGCAAAACGCTCAAGTAGAAGAGGGTCTTTAGGTGAAACAATTTCTTTTTGCGGTGTGTATGGCTCTTGTTGTCCCTTTTGCTTCTGCAGACTCCAAAAGTCCTGGAATACATGTGACGGTCTCAAATATTAAAGAGGCTAAGGGCAAGATGGCGTGGGCCTTATTTGCGGCGAAAGATGGTTTTCCGAATAAACGAGAGAACTCTGTTCAGCACGGATTTTGGGATATCGAGGGTAACACTTCAGCTGCCGAAGGTGGCGAAATACTCAAGGCCACTTATCTCATCGAAAACATAGCAGACGGAGAATACGCACTATCAGTATATCAAGACCTTGATCTGAACCAAAAAATGAAATCAAACTGGCTGGGAATCCCAAAGGAACCTGTGGGTGTTTCGTTGAACCCTAAAGTAAGGATGGGGCCGCCACGCTACGACGACTCGAAGTTCGATTTCAAGGGTAGCATCTCGTTAGACATCAAACTTCATCATTAAGACAAAGGCTGAAAGGTTTTTATGGAATCGAATCGTTCAAAAAAAATTGTTGTTGTGGGTGCCGGTCTCGGCGGGATGTCGGCTGCGATTCAGATGGCAACTCAAGGCTATCAAGTAGAGCTCTTTGAGAAAAACTCCAACGTCGGCGGTAAGCTTAACGTCCTAGAAGAGAAAGGTTTTAGCTTTGACCTTGGCCCTTCGATCTTTACACTTCCCCAGATGTTCCGTCCTGTTTTTGAGGGAGACGGTAAAAAGCTGGAAGACTACGTGGACCTTGTGAGGGTCAATCCCCAGTGGCGAAACTTCTTTGAAGATGGCAGTCACGTGGATCTTTGGGAAGATCTTGAAGATATGCGTGAAGAGCTAGCCAAGCTTTCTCCTACGGCCTTCGAGCAATACGCAAAATTCTTAGAGTATTCCAAAGAGCAATACGACCTCGTCGAAGACGGTTATTTTGCAGAAGGTCTCGATAAGTTTTGGGACTTTGTGAAACACTATGGCCTCTTCGGGGCGAAGAATATGGATTTTGCTCGGACGATGACCTCAGGTATTCACAAGCGAGTGGATGATCCGAAGCTTAGAGCGATTCTAGAATACTTTATCAAATACGTGGGTTCCTCAGCCAATGACTCGCCTGCGTTTATGAACTTGATGCCGAATATCCAAACGGAATTTGGGCTTTGGTATGTCAAAGGCGGGCTCTATAAGCTAGCTCTTGCTTTTGAAAAACGCATGCAGGAAGTGGGAGTGAAGCTCCACCTCAACACCGAGGTTCTTGGCATCGATCAAGAGGGCAAACGTGTGACATCGGTAAAAGTTCGCCGAGAAGGTGAATCCGCTCGTGAAATCAAGTGTGATGCCGTCGTTTCCAATATGGAAGTGATTCCTGCCTATGAAAAGCTTCTGGGTGAGAACACTCGTTTCATGAAAAAGCTTGAGAAATTTGAACCGGCTTGCTCGGGAATTGTCCTGCATCTGGGAACAGACAAAGTTTATCCTCAGCTTAGGCACCACAACTTTTTCTATTCAAAAAATCAGTCCAATCATTTCGATAGAGTCTTCCACGACAAGAAGCTTCCTGATGATCCAACGATTTATCTTGTGGCTCCCACAAGAAGTGATGCTTCTCAGGCTCCAGAGGGTTGTGATAATATTAAGATCCTACCGCACATTCCCTACATCAACGAGAAAGCTCCATATACCTATGAAGATTGCGTCGCTTTGAAGGAGCTCGTCGTCGATAAGCTGGAGCGAATGGGCCTTACGGACCTTCGTAAACACACCATCGTTGAAGATTTCTGGACGCCGTTTGATATTGAGAAGAAATACTATTCCAATAAAGGCTCGATCTACGGAGTGGTCTCCGACATGAAAAAGAACTTTGCTTTCAAAGCCCCGAAAAAGAGTGGGAAATATAATAACCTTTACTTCGTTGGAGGCAGTGTCAATCCTGGTGGAGGCATGCCGATGGTGGTCCTTTCTGGCACTCATGTGGCCAAAATGGTTGGCCAGGAGATCTAGCTCTTGGAAGCTGTGCTGCTCGCTCTACTACTTATGGGGGGAAGCTATGGCTTCCTTCTCATGGGGCGGCGTAAGTATTTGGTCAGTGCCGAGAACGCCAATCCGAATCTACCAAAGTTAAGCATCATCATTCCCGCTCGTAATGAGGAGAATAACCTCAAAAAACTCTTTGCCTCACTCGATAGGCAGGCTCTTGGCAGCTTCCCTGTGGAGGTCATTGTGGTTGATGATCAGTCCACTGACCGGACTGCGGAAGTCGCCTACAGCTGGGGCGCTGAGGTCATCACAAACTCTGATTTGCCTGGTGGGTGGACGGGGAAAACTTTCGCTCTACACAATGGAGCACAACACGCGACTGGCGAGTGTTTCCTCTTTGTTGATGCCGATGTAGAGTTTGAGCCGGGGGCGATTCCCTCCTTCTACAGCCAGTTTGTGCAAACGACTAATCTTGAGGCCCATGCGATCCTGCCTTACCACCAGATTGAACAGCCCTATGAATG
>CAZXHL010000043.1:0-19462 GCA_964640545.1 uncultured Bacteriovorax sp.
TTTCCATCTGATCCTCCTAGATCTCATTCCAACTAATGTCTTTTCTCTGAAACTTTACGATCAATGGTGCCACTGCCTGTATGAGCGTCACCTGCACAATCAGAATCGTCAACCAAACCACTGCGGCTTTGAAGTACCACTTAATTTCAGGAAACTTTAAGAATACAACTAAGGCCGCAGTCAGAAGCACTAGGCTGATTCCCACAAGCCTTGGCAATGCCGCAGTTCGCTCTTTCTTGAACTTATACATCTCGTCTTCATCATTATTTTGAATTGCTTTGATACCTTCAATTCCCGGACCAAAGAAAAACACTTTGGCCATATCAAATAGTTGTTCTGGCATATCATTTTTGTCACTCATCTTCTTACCCTCCTAATTTTCCACTTTCTGTAATCATCACGATAATTCTCTGATTTGGATGAACCTCAATGGTCCTCTGCTTTGATTCAGCTTTTCGGGCAAATCTATCTGCACTTCTCGACAAAGCAGTTGTTGCGCCCGCTTTTGCGGAAGTATCAAAGCCAGGCCTAGACTCAAAGCCGTCGTTGGTTTGAACACGATCAACCGTGGAATCCACGATTCCCGCAGCCGTCGCCGACGCCATCTCAGCTAAAAAATACTTAGCTTCGTGGTCTCTAATTTTTCCCAAAAGCCCATAGGTGCCATCACGCCCAACCGCCACAGAAACAAGGTCCAAAACCTCTCCATCACCTCGCAGTAGTGTTTTGAACTCGATAGTTGCCCTTGATAGTCCGACTTCAAACTTGGCTCGTCCCACAAGGCGCGCTCCCTTAAACTGGCCCGAGGTAATAGTAGCTCGTACCGGCACTTCCAAACCTTCCGTGATCTTAAATCCATGCTCTAGAACTGCCTCAAAAGTTTTGCCCGATTGGACCCCAGCCACCTTCTCTTGAATGTCCTTGGTCTCAATCAGGAACCCTTCGCCCTGTTCAATATAGGCAACAGATCCCGCACCACCCATGTAGCTTGGAAGGTTTCCTTCTCCTGATGTGCTTTCATCTAACCGGGACTTTTTTCTACTTGCGGCAGACTTTGACTCGGCTGTCTTTTTCTTTTCGTTGGCATCCTCTAGTCGCGCAAAGCGACGCTTTAGTGAGAATTGAGGACACTGCCTCCCCTCACACAAAACTTTCGCCTCACTACTGCTTGCGCTTGCCTCTCCCATCCAAACTAGGAAACTTAGGATCAATATTAGCTGCCTCATTTGCCACCCCACTTCTTCGACTTATTAAGTACCTTCTTTGAACCAAGAGTACCCAGGGAAGGCGCGCCATAAGTTCCGACAACTTCCACGATGTCTTGGTGAATCGTTCGGGTCGGCACAAGGTCAAATACAAACTTCTGCTTTTTGCATTTCACTATAAGGTTAGTCGGTCTTGCGCGCGGATCTACAATCTTGACCACAATCTCGTTATCAAACTCCTCCGGTTTTAGAATCTTGTAGTGGCTTGGCAAGCCAACCCTACCACCGCGAACCGCACACGGAAACTCTATGGAAGTTACCAAATCTTGAACCATGCTAATTCTTGTTACGGAACTGTTATCAACAATAAGCTTTTGAAGTCGCCTAGGTGCGGCCTCAACATTCCAGACATACATACTACCTAGCAGCAGCAATAATACTTTCTTCATAACTCGCTACCTCCCATCCAAACTGATTAATTTCATCACGCTTGCGCCTCTGCAACTCAACATCAAGTTGAACAGTCGCCTTCCTTGAAACGAGCTTATCTTGCACCGTCAGCTCAAGCTCCAAACGATATTTGCTATCGTCGATTCTGCTGATCTTATTAATGGCCGATTGCTGCTCAATTTTAACTTCCGCGACCTTATCTTTGATCGAGATAAATTCCGGCATCGCCCTATTCCAGGCATCTTGGCTCATCAGATCGCCAGCCTTTGAAATAGACCTCTCATAGGTATCAGAGCTGTAGTTATACATCTGCGAAACTAACCGCCTGATCAACGCCTTCTGCTGAGACATTATGAGCGCTTCATCCTCTTCGACAATTAACCTGGCCCCAGAGGCTTCATCAATTTGCACCAAAAGAATGCGATCCTCTCTGGCATTCCAAAGAATGGCCTGAACCACATTCAGAGCAAAAAGGCTTAAAATTAGGCCCAGCGTAACTATTTCTATACGAGTTCTTTTTTTCATTTTTTCTTACTCCTTATTGGTACATCCACGCGGGTTTCTCAGGCTTCTCCGGTTTTCGGAAGCTCAGACCCTTTCCATCTTTGAGATTGCTATGAAGGTTTTTTGCCAAAGGCGCAGCCTGAGCGACGACAGTTCTTGACGTAGCTCCCGCCTTAACCCCGATGCTGCTAGCCCATTTTCGAGTCGCACCTATTCCTGTCACTCCAGCAGCGTACGAACCCGCCCCTATTCCGATATTCTTTACAGAGTCGGCAACTTGCTTCCCTGCCACCGCTGCCGCGCCTGCGAGTGGGCCTCCAAACACAAACATGAGCTTAACCGGCAGAAACGCCTGAATGCCTGGCGCAATGACCGACAAAAGGCTTGCCATGAAAGCCGAGTTTTCGGCCCCTAGCATGAGGACAATGAATCCGCCAATAAGGTTGAAAAACAGGGGCAATAGACAAAGGAATACGACAACTGTCAGCATGGACCTAAAACCAATCCCAATGCCTGTAATGACCTTCAGAGGAATCAGCAGGGGAGCAATCACGATGATCGATCCGATTCCGGCGCTTGCCAGTAGCTCGAATCCCCATAAAATGAGAGTTCTCAAAAAAAGAGCTACATACATGAATACCTCTTCAAGAAAACTTAGATTGTTTGCGTCAGCATCGTAGATATCAATCATCTTCACGTTTGAATCTGCTATCGAAGGGAATTTGATCTCCCCTGCTACACTAATGATAAAGTCAAAAATAAGTGGAATGGCCGCAAAAGAAACTAGCGCTATGCTCACCCCTCTCAGCGTGGCCAACATTGCTTGGGAACCTTGAAACGACAGCATTTGCACCAAGATGGTTACAAGAAAAAGCGCCACCAAAATATATTTAACTAAAGGCTTAACTGTTTCTGAAAGAGTTTTTGCTTTTTTGATGACGTAGCTATCAATCGGGAACGAATAGACGCCAGAGCCAATTTCTTTATGGCCCCTTGAACCGGGAGCGTTGATTAGCTTCCTAATGCTATCGCGCTTTTTCTTCTCTTCTTTAAGCTCATCCTTAAGCTTCGCAACAGCCATACGCTCCTCACGAAGCTTTCTCTGCTCATCTGATACAAATCCTTGCTTGCCGATCTCATTTGACTCGATTTCAGCAGCCTGGGCCTTTTTTTCAAATGTCTGAAAAATCGAGCGCACATTTTTGCCTTTGCGAATTGCACTAGTAATTTTGTCCACTCTTCCGCTTGCTGACGTATCGGATTGATCAACGAGGACTCCATAAAGTCCGCTAGACTCTTCCCCCAGACTCTCTCCAAGACGCTTCGTTTCTTCGATCTCCCTTAACAGAGCGGCCGATTCCTTGTTTAGTTCAGCCGTGCTATCAATCTCGCTGTAGAGTTCACCAACACTCCCGGCAACTTCTCCCACTTCACCACCGCCCCCCAAGATCCCCAATCCTTTCTCGGTCCCTTTTATGATCGTAAACGGATCAAGAGCTTTTGCTGGCTGTACGAGGGCGCCAAGCAAAAGAATACTTACTACTGAACGCTTAAACATTTGAGAGCTTCCTCTAATTTGAGACCCGGAACGGCTGTTCTAAGATTGTTGATCTTCTCGTTATCTTCTCTTGAGCTGCTTACTCTTAAATATTCTTCTGGCGTCAAACGGACCTGGAGCACCTTTGTCTCATGCTCCGTTTGCAGGAGAACCTCTCTATAATCTCGGGCTCGATAGAGTGATTCGATCTTCTGTAGGCCTTGTATATCCAACTGAAGTTTTTCTGCAAATTCTTCAACCCGCCCTTCTGTATTATGAATAAAGCGAACCATCGAATTGTTAAGAATACCCAGATCCGGGGTTCCACTCTCAGTCACACCTTCAAAGTCACTGAACTGCTGAGAGATCAAGATCGTTATATGCCCAAACTTACGAAAGTTTGCCGTCGTTAACTTAAAGAACCTTCTTGAGTGTTCAACGAAGAATGGAGATTCATCGATAATAAGTGCAATCTTGCGGCCAGCTTTGTCGGCCGACGAGAGCCTTAGATTCAGCTCCGCAATGACAGATGCAAAAATTGCTCTGACATAGTCTGGACTTGTCGCATTTTGTAAATCCTTAAAATTGTAATATAGGTAATTCTTATTCGCCAAGTTTCGTGGCGTGCCTAGAAACGTGTTCTTTAGTACCCCCTCGGTCCACCTGGATATGACGGCATTTCGCTCAGGCAGCTCAAGCTTCCTGAGGAGCGCAACCATCTCGCGACATCCTGATCGAATTATCAATTCAATTTGCTCTTCAAGTTGCGCTCGCTCCGATCGAAGAAGACTCTTCTCCTCGCCATCAAGCAGTAAGGTTTCAACCAGGTCAACTACAATGGAAAGGTGTCCCTGCTCAACTCCCTCCAGTGGAATTGCCCTGAGAGGGTCGAGCCTGGATGGCTCAGAAATGTCGAATGAGCACTCTAATCCATTTGCAAGTTCACATTCCTTTCTATAAGAGCCGCCCACATCAATCTTAACGATGTCTACTTTGGGATCGCTTATTAAAGCCGAGGTGAGAAGGTTTGCTAGGACACTCTTTCCTGACCCTGTGTTCCCATTAATAATGATGTTGTTTGAGCTTCTTTCACGATCAAACAGATCGAAATAAGTGATCGATCCATCTCTCCGATGGAATCCAAGACTTGTCTCGGCGCGGGCTACTTCCGGCTTAGAGTAGCTAAATATCGGGAGATATTCCCTTGTCTCTAGCTCAAGTAAACCGAATGATTCGCCTTGCACGCCGCCCGGCTGGCTCGCTAGCAGCGCGTTCACCTTCCCGAATGTTTCAATAGTCGCATCGCCCAAAGGCCTTAGCCACTTTACCGTGCTTGCCAAATCTCTAGCCAAAGCTTCTTTGCTTGAACTAACTACTTTTACAATAAATTCAGCATTGAAAACGCAGGTAGAACTTTTCTGCAAATCACTTTCTATTGCGGCTAGATCCCCTGCCCTATCTACAACATTCAAATCATTACTTTGCTTTGCCTGAGACAGCCTTCTTTTAATATCAAACTCCACCCCTACTGATGATTTTTTTGTAAGAGTCAGTGATATCTGGCTCCCAGCGGGCAAATACGTTTTTACCGAGGCTAAGGTTTCTAGCTCAACATCAAGCCAAGATGGACGGTACAGTCTTACAAAGCCCATCCATTCTTTTCCATTGGTGATACCCGAACGACTTGATTCCAATGTCGTACCTTCAGTTACGAAGAGTCGCACCACATCATCTTCCTCTAAAGCCCTAGGATTCATTCTTCTGAGTTCACGGAATAAATCGATATGTATCCCATCCGATTCATTTTCCTTAGGCGCACTCTTGTTAAACAACGATTTAGCCGCATCTTGGAGAAATTTTAATGGATTAGCTTTTTGCTCAAAGCAAATGTAGTTGTACTCTGTTCGAGATCCAATTGACCTAAGTTCATCTTCCCTGATTCCAGCGAGACTACGAGTATCCGCATAATCTACAACCGAAAGTATTCGAGCCTGCGCACCCATCTCTAATCCTCTTAGAACGGCTGCAATATCCTGATATGCTTCGACATTCCCTTCGACATCAAGACGATCCACTGATGCAATCACAAGATCGCAATAGTCCGTCATCTCAAACCTTGAGCAGTTCTTAAGCTTCTTTTGTTTTGATATTGTTGGTACTACGAACATAACCCCGGCCTCCTCTAATCAATGCTGGTAAAACTTCTTCAAGATATGATGGCTTCTTGTCAGCAAGTATTGTGGCCCTCAGAACTAGATACAACGCCGGGCAGACAATCATCAGCCACTCATGGCTCGTCTCCGAGCTTATGAGAGTGAATCCAACAAATAAAAACCCAGCGATATATAAATCCTTCTCCACGAGACCGAAGATTGTTCTTCGCTCGTTAAGTTGTCTTGAGAGCCGCGCCATTAGAATATTCCCTTGATCATCCCGATGATGGCCGGACCACCATAGACCAACGCACAGCCCAACATTCCGCCAACAACCAACTTGCGGCCCCAAACCTGACCTCCAGGGATTGCCCAGAATACGCCACCCGCCACAACTGCTGTGACAACAGCCGCGCCACCAATATCCTTGGCAACTCTCTCCGCTGTTTTCGCTGATGTCGTTAATGTTGCTGCAAAGGCCGGATGTGCAATAACCGCAGGGACAATCCAAAACAGAAGCTTTCTAACTTTCGTTATCGCTGTTTGCGGTTCATCATTTCTACGAATTGTGCTCTCGGCACATTTTCCGACTAATTTTGCCGTAGATAGAGAGCCTTTGAGATACGCAAGATCGACTTCGTCCTCTTTGGAATGAGAGGCTTTTACCTGTATCTCCTCAATGGACCCAGTGCGAACCCTAATTGTGCTTTCGATTAGTTCTTGAACTTCTTTCATCTTACATCTCCATTTCTTGCTCGTTTTCGAGACTTTTTTTTCAGGGACGAGGATCTCTCGGCCTGTAACTTTGTTCTTGAATGTATAACCATCATTCTCGGTGGCGATGTGCTCCCAATGATAGAGATAGTCGTCGCCGTAATCTTTAGTAACTATCCCTTGTTCAACTGCACCGTCTAAGGCTGCATTTCGCCCTCGAAGCTCCCGTTCTCTTTTTTCTAGATCCATCTTCAATCTCCTTCTTTGGTCGCACTTCGCCATACACCAGTCGGTGTTCATTTTTACTTTTGAATGACTTTCAAACTCTTAGAACTTCTTCACGGGAGGGATGTCCGAGTCATATCCCATCATCCTCAACGCTACTTCTATCAACCTTGTTTTATTTAAAGAGGCTTCAAGCTTCGCCCGCTCTTCCTGCTCCAACTTACTGTAAGCAATTTGCTCCCATGTGTTTAAGGGAATCCCATCTCGCTTCATCAATGCACCGTTAACAGCAAGCATTTGATCTGATTTCCACTGATGTTCTGAAATTGATTTCGTTTGAATTTTCATGTCTAGTCTCCTACTGCCCAATCATCCCTGGAGGCACGACTGTTACTGCCTCACAGACCTTCTCGTATCTGTTCTCATCTTTTTTCACCCAGTTGTTCTCGTACGCCTCATGTTGCCATTCGCCGAGACTCACCATATCTTTAACTGCTTCAGGGACTTCGGCTGAATACCCGACTATTCCCTTGGTCTTTTTCGAGTGCGAGTTTGCAGCAGGAGTTCCGTGGTCAAACACACGCAGTTTTTCCTCCAATGCCTCTTTCTCCTCTATGAGCTTTTTGTTTTGCTCCTCGACCGAATCATCTGCAAATAATGCGGTGGCTACTGCGGCCCCTGTTCCCCCAGCTCCCCCGAAAAGAAGACCCCATTCGGCCTTGTTTTCGCTTCTGGACAGGGCACCCGCAGCAAATCCACCTGCCACACCAATAGCTACATTGCGCATGACATCTTTCCGAGAGAACGAACTGCAGGAGCTAAGAGTCAGACAAAGTGCAAGTAAAATAAACCCATAAAACTTGCGACGAGTATCCCTCTGCATTGCGCAGTCAAAACTCGATGGTCGATCATCGTTCTTAGCTATTTGTCCATTCTTCGAAATTACTTTTCTCATTTTTTTCTCACTTCTATTTTGAGAGCTCAGATTCTGATTCACTTTGTGAACTTTCCATTATTCGCCTCTGAGTTTTTCATATCGCTAACTCCTCAGAAAATTCAGAGCATTCGCCCTTCCTGCTTTTTCCGTTAACAACACATATTTCACTGTAGTAACCGGGGTCGCCTTGAGGTCCGACTGGACCCTGCGGTCCTTGTGGGCCCTGAGGCCCCTGCCCCTCACGACTACATCCGGCTTCTCCTCGCCCGCCGGGACCGCCGTCACCCCCAGGACCGCCTTGCCCCCCCGGTCCTCCAGCACCTCCCTCTCCTGGCATACTCCTGACATTTAGCCATCCAGTAGAATTTGTAGATCGAATGTGAACAAGAGCAGGATAAACGTCTCCGCCTTTTTCTCCCTTACCGCCAACTCCTCCGCGTCCACCCGGCTGACCTTGCCCTCCTCTTTTGGCTGGCTTTCGACAAAAACAATCAACAAGAGGTTGTAGTCCGAAGCGATCTCCTGGATCTCGGATACAATATCCGTCTCCGTCGTATCCGCGGCCTCCCGTTGCCCCTTTAACTTCGCTATTGTCTCCAGCATGCCCAGTTCGACCTGTGCGCGCGAAATGAAAGACATCCAAGAAGCCGATAAGCCGATCAGCCTCTATTCTTAAGTTTCCTGAATCCTGATTTAAACTTGGGGGAGCTGGTGATCTCCTAAGATAAGTTACAATCCGCGCACCTTTTGCAAAGCTTATAGTATTCACAGTGATGGCTAAGTCATAGCCATTGGTGACTATCTGAGTCCCTTCTTCTACAAAGAAACGGCCTGCGTCTATCGTAACGTCGTCGGTCATGGAAAGGTGCGTTCCTTTCTTATAGAGAATATCCGTAGGAGTTATTATATTTTTGGAATAAAGCATCTGATGTGAAACAGCATCCGCGACGATCACTTCATAGTTGTACGTTGTACTGTGCTTTGCGGTTGAATCTGTAAACTGTTTTTCTGAAGCTGGAAGTGATGCGAGTTGTACGCG
The DNA here is from genome assembly GCA_964640545.1 of uncultured Bacteriovorax sp. Taxonomy (GTDB): domain Bacteria; phylum Bdellovibrionota; class UBA2428; order UBA2428; family UBA2428; genus JBGSZX01. Next base: position 8,765 of record CAZXHL010000043.1, read on the forward strand.
CTCTCCGATACCAACTTCACTTCTATAAATGTAATACTGGCTTTGAGAAGCAATCTCCCCGGCCCAAAAAAGCTCAACTTCATACTGGCCAAACCTTCCAGCCTCTTTAATTAAGTAGCTCTGATCTTCTGAAACAAAGACCGTCTTTGGTTTTTCGCTCACAGTCTTACTTGAGAAGTCTAGGCCGCAGCCGAAAAGTATTGTTGATAGTATTATTGCATTGAGTAGGTTGTGTTTCATCTTTTTTCCTTTTTATGAACGTGCCAATTGAGATTGATAATTCGCATAGAGCTGCATTAGAGATTCTGTCTCTCTTGCTGAGATATATGAGATTGGTCGGCCATTTTTAATGTTCTCCCAGCCCCTACCAATTTCTATAACCCTGAAAAGGTAGTAGATGCCGTGTTTCCCGATCATCTCTACGATCTCTTGTTGCTTTTCTTCTTCTTCAATTGCTCTTTGTTTGCTCATAACTCTTTCTTTCCTCCCTAAGTTGGGGGCCACCTCCAAGGATTAGGATTTCCCGTCAGCCGCCCCCCTAGGGAGATTGTCTCTGAGACAAAACTGGCACTCCATTGACCAGCAGCCATCTCACGAGACGGGCCGAATTATGCGTGATTCGAGTTTTTATTGATATTATTAAAATTGAGGTACTTACCCACGGCTTACGGTGAATTGATCAATCCGAATAAAATCTAGGCCAATGACATCAATGATAATGTAAGCACCTGCATTCGTTGGTGTTTATATTCAGATTTGAGCTTTTATATTAATCTGAATATATTCTTTTTTCTTGCAATGGGGTGACACAATCCTCATAATGCGCCACGAGATGCAACAGTCAATGATTGACCTTCAACGGTCTTTGAAAGCTCTAGCCCAAGCTAAAGGGATTACACAAAGTGAACTAGCTGCTTCAGCTGGGGTAAACACCTATGTGATTAACTCATTTATGAATGGGAAAGAGGTCCGATCTATTTCATGGTTCGTAGACATTCTTTTAGAATTAGATATCGACCTCAACAAGCTACTGGAAAAGTCATTAAAGACTGCTTCCAAAAAAGATCGTCTGCGAAAGTCTGTTGAAAGAGATGTGGAAAAATTCACCTCTCTAATGACCCAAATCGACTCAACATCTCGAAAATCACTCATGACCATGGTGGATGCCATGAGTGATAATGCACGGCATTTTTCTAATACATAGGCGGAAAGGAATATTTGCTTAATGAAAACAGGGACGAATAAAATAAAACAAAAGGAGGTCGAAGCCAACACTCAAGAGTTAATCTCACCTAGTGTTGTTTTTGCCCGCACCTTATCATTTCAGCTGGTCTACAATTTATTTTTGACCAACGAAACAGATTCAAGCCATACTTGGATTGCGAATCGCTTAAGCCTCAGCGCTGAGGAAGTTAACGAGGCGGTCGACTGGCTTTTAACCAACAGCTATCTTTTGCGAACTGATACTGGATACAAAGCCGGTGTAAAAAGGGTTAAAGTCACTGAGGATGTTATTGGTATAGAAACAGCATATCAAACCTCATGCTTTAACTTCAATCATTCACTTACAAAGAGGCTCGCGAACTATAACCAAAGCTTTTACAAAACACTTGTTTTTGCGGTTAGTGAGGAAAAACGATCAGAACTCCTCGACGAAATTTGCGGGTTAATCGAGAAATATAACGACCTCCCACCAGAGGAGTGTACTCAAGTTGCGGGAATGTATTTGGGAATTAATTTTTCTGGTTCAGGAGAGAAACTAGATTTGGAGTCAAAAGGATGAAACACTTATTTTCTGTAATATTAACAGTTACTTTGTTCGCGACCACTGCCTTTGCTGGTGTTGAAGGTGGCGGAGGTGGAGCTAGAGGTTTTGCTCCCGGCACCGGCGGCGGAGGTGGAGGTTGGACCTTCGGCTCCGGCGGCGGCGGAACCTTTGGGTCAAAGGTCTTCTGTACTTCAGATAACTTTGAGATCTCCGGTCCTGCTGTTCTCAGAAAGACTTTTATGAAGGATCTTTTTGAAATGAATGACGGAGTCGTGAACTGCGAAATCGAAAGCAACTCTATCGACCTACGGTAGGCATCCCCTACCCTTTTTTTCTTAAAGAAGGCCAGCGATTAAAGCTGGCTTTTTTTTGCCCAACTCAGAGGATTTTATTTATGAATTTTAACAAGATTACACTTTTAGCACTTCCTTTTGCAGTTTCTGCATGTTTTGGAACTTCCAACACGACAGGCGACGGTCCTGACGTTGGAACATCGGAAGATACTTGGACCATCGTATATGGTGCAAACTACAACAGTGATGCTCCTGTAATGGACACGCTCATTTACCTTCACGAGGACGAGTCTACCTATAAAAATGGATACCAAGTCCCCGCCTGGAGAAGCGCATCTGATGAATCTAAGCTCTATTTCTTAGCGGATTTAGTTCAGTGGGAGCGCAGCGACGAAGGTGTTCCATACGGTTCAGTCATTATTGATGAGTCTTCTAATGAGAAGATTGGTGTTTTCAACTTTTCCGTTAAGCCAGGCATCTCTGACCACCTAAAACGCGTGACCAAGAATGATACACGCTTTAGTAATTTTGCAGCCCTGAACTATTCTCAGTCTTTCGTTAAAGAGCGATATGTGCGCCTATCAAATACAGACTCCTACTCGCTCGAAGATGGCATCTTCGCTGGGGGAAAAATCGTGAGACTTGCTTTTCCCAATCCTGGTCCCGGCTCGGCCTTTGCTAGGTCAGTCGGACTAACTGATTATGGTATCTCAATGTTTAAGAGAAGCACCTTCACCTCCACAAGGGCTGGTGACTTCGCCAGTTTGAGGATTTGCTACCTAGTATCTGGTGTTAGCTCTGTCCTTACTAAGACGGACGAAACAACTAAAACTAAGACTCTATTTCGTGACAGAATGAGTGAGGAATACTGCACTCCCAATATGGAAGCACTTTCCGATTTGAACAAGTTTAACTTGATTACGTTCTAGGACTCTTGGTTAACTTGCGCTGAGGAGATTTTTGAAGTCTTCTTCGGCGCAGCCTTCTCAACGCTTATTCTGTTGTAGCGCCCTACCCCACTTATTGGGATACATATGCGACACAAACGGTTTCAAACGATACACGCGGTGAACACGGATTGCTCGACCCGAGACACAATTGGCACACAAATAGTTTCATTTACGACCCAAAACCACTTATCGAAAACAGCCATAAGGTCTCCGAGCATTTAACTCTCTGCTTTCCCGGAACCAAATTGCGCCTAAGCCCCCAAACTGGCTCGTGTCGAGACTTTTACCCCTGCCCAGCGGGATTATTGGTACTCGTCTACGGCAAGCTTTCAACGACGGCCTTTAGGAGCGTTCCTTTAAAACTATAGAGGCACAAAAGGTTTCACAAGCGACACATATTGGGCACGAATAAGACACAAACATGAGCACATTAATGTTTCATCTCAATTACTACGCAAGCAAACTATCCCTAAATCTAAAAAGATGCCGTGATCGACCGTTCAATGCATCGTGATGTTGCTATCGCTCATTTCAGCACTGATATTATAAAACTGGTGTCGATGCAGACTTCATTTGCTGCCCACTCATCGTCTAATTCGAATTTTTGAGGACCATCAATCCGGCGAGACGGTGGTGTACCCTACCCCGCCATGTTTTTTAATCTCAGTTTTTTCAGTCGAACATTTCCCGAAGGCCAATGATTCGGAAAATGTTTCAATTAAATCTTTTGATCACCTTTCTGTCCGATCGCACCTATCCGCACAACTTTTGCAAATTTTGACCATTTTTGACAATTTGAATATTTAGCCTCGACAATCCGTTGTTAGCGATTTTCCATCTACGCCTACCCAATCTCCCTAGCATGGACCACTTTTCGCATTACAGGCCCATATAGAGGCTTAAGAAGAACCTTCAGCAAACAATATGCCCTCTAAATTTCGGAAATCTCCTCAATTCGACCTCCACCCCCCCCACATTTCGTAGGGGAGACGGTTTTGTGGGGAAGACAGTTTTGTAGGTAGGACGGTTTTGTAGGGGAGACGGTTTTGTAGGTAGGACGGTTTTGTAGGGAGGACGGTTTTGTAGGGGAGACGGTTTTGTAGGGAGGACGGTTTTGTAGGGAGGACGGTTTTGTGGGGAAGACGGTTTTGTAGGGAGGACGGTTTTGTAGGGAGGACGGTCTTGTAGGGACGAAACAACTAAAACTAAGACTCTATATCGTGACCGCATCAGTGAAGAATATTGCACGCCTAACATGAACGAGATCTCTGACTTGAATAAGTTCAATTTGATTACATTTTAGTTTCTGGGGTTTTTGGCTCTAGAAAACAATAGTACCTCTAATTACACCAGCATTAATCATTTATTTGAATTTAGGCACTGCATGTTCGATACAGAGTTGTCACCATAAACGATATAGCATGTTGATCCCGTAGTCTTATCTTTAATTTGAACAACAGGAAGAGCACCAACGTTAAGCTCTACAGTTGATCCATCCGAGAAAGCACCTTCTGGCTTTGAGCGTTCAAATTCAGCACGTTTCTCTTTATCCTGATTCTTTGCATGTGCAGGAATGCAACTCAAAATAGCCGAAAAAACAACGATCAATTGTCTCCGAATAGTCATTTAATGCTCTTAAGTTTTTCAGCAAATTCAGCTATTGCCATGCTTGTAAGATGCCCTACTTGAAGGTCTAGACGCTCAGCTTCGTCTTGAAGCATTTTGTATACGCTCCTCGGCACCTTTGCCCCAATAGCGCCAGGTGTTTCTGAATGCTCTTCCATGAGATCCAACAGATCATTGCGGAGTTCCTTGCGAGCATTGGTCGACTTTAGCGAAACTCTTTGCCTAATCTTTGGAGGCTCGATTTTCTCAGCACTTTGAGTAGTTTCTGTGTGTTGTTCTTGAATCTCAGCAGATGCTTCAAGCTCAGCGGCCTTGATTGCGGCAAGCGGACTCGGTGTTCTTTTGTTGAATTTGTTTCTTTTGTTCTCTAAACCAGCCATCTTATTTTATCTCCCCTACTAATGATTCATAAGCTTTAAAGCTTCTCGACGGTTTCTTTTTCATAACAACAGGCTCCAAAGTTACTTGAGCTTTGTTGTGGTTCTCATCAACTGGTATTGGCTCCGGGTAAGGCGTAAAGCCCTCCTCTATTACCATTTTCTGCAATTCCTTGAACGCTTGAGCTTTTATATTTGCCCTTGTTAGCAAAGGACGCACTTCGATCTCCCGCCCTATGATCTCTTTTGCTTCCTCAATGAGACTTTTGACATCCAACAAGCCATCAAGGCCGTTTGCATCCATTAGTGGCACAACAATCTTATCCGCTGCAAGCAGAGCACTTTGCGCCAATGGCTGAAAGTTCGGAGCTGTGTCTAAGATAATGAAGTCGTAGGCTTCCATTATAGGCTCCAGAAGCTTCCTTACAGCCTTAATGCTAAACATTTGGTTCTTAGATGCAAGAACAGTCGTCACACTCTCAAGATAGCGTCCATTGCGTGAGACATTTAATGCTGGAATCTCTTCGATCTCGCTGATCGCATCAACGATACTGGCCTTTCCTTCAAATACTTCTTCCAAAGTAGCCTTTTGAAGATACTCCTCGTCAATCCCAAAAGCTGATCCGGCATTACCTTGTTCATCAAGATCAACTAACAATGTTCGCTTCCCAATTCGTGCGAATAAAGCTGCGACGTTTACTGCTGTGGCTGTTTTGCCTGCGCCACCTTTTTTCACTGCGATAGTAATAATTTTTGCTGGCATGCTTTCCCTCCGTTTGGCCACGAGGCCAAGTTGCTTACTGTCTAAGTTGCTCGCTAAGTCCCCTACCCGCCTGGCAACTAGCTTAGCTACTCGGTTGCCTGGCAAGCTGGTTACTTAGTTAGTTTCCTAGCAGGTTGGCAAATGAGCAAGCTAGTTGCCTGTCAACTCGCTGACCTATTGACCAGGCAAGTCAGTTACTTCGTTGGCCACTCACTAGCTTGCCTAGCAGGCTAGTCACCTAGCAACCTCGTACGTACTTTGTTGCCAACTAAGCACGTACTCTGCGAGCACCCGCAAAGTACTTCACACGTGCTTCTTTGGTACTTTCTAGGTACGCCCCTGTTTTTGTGCGACTTATTTGTATTTTATAACTTTTGGGGTAGGGGTCTCCAAAGACACAAAAGCGGTCAATCGCTCATTGTCTTCGCCTGCAAAATTCGCATAAATCTCTATCACTAGGTCGTTGAATTGGGAACTCTTGAATATTTTGACCGCGATTTTAAGAAACATTTCTAGTTCCTTTTCTACGTCTTGAATCTCATACGCAAAAACTTTCACCAGGGTTATTAGAGTGAACCTTGAGCAAAAGTTGTTGTTCTTTGATTCCCGATGCAAGCATTGTGCTTGCTGAGGTTTCAATAGCCTCAAAATTTATTCTCTTAAAATTCTGCTTCTCTACTTCACCAGAGAGCACGAGGGTCTTCATTCTTAGTTCCGAAATTTGTTCTTGAGTAAGCGCTGGGGCGGCTTCTTTGTTATTTCTGAAAGCTTCCGTCCCTTGAGTGTTTTTTAAAACATATCCAAAAGTAGCTGCGATGACTGTTCCTAAAATTAGAACTAAAAATTGCTTTTTCTTGCTCACTTGCTCCTAGAATACATCAGCTTCGCCCAGCCCCTGACGCGTCGCTTCTTTTTGCTGACCATTCTCAGAAGGGGTTCTATGCGTATTAGAGATGATTAAAGGTAGTTTCTGTGTGATGAATTAGAAAATAGAGTAGTTTCTGTGTGTTGTTCTTAGCGCCAGTGTTGAGTCTGAAAGCCTTTGAAGGTCACTAAAAGTAGTTTCTATGTGCTGTTTGAGCCATTTGGGTAGTTTCTGTGTGATGTTTTCAATTTCAAGGTAGTTTTCGTGTGTTGTTTCCACCGTTTACCGCCGATACTCAAACCTAAAATCACCCTAGGGTGGGCTACTTTGGGGCATTTTTGCCTCGGTAGTTTCTGTGTGATGATTAGAGTTTAAGAGTAGTTTCTGTGTGCGGTTTTGAGTTTTAAAGTAGTTTCTGTGTGATGATTAGAAAATAAAGTAGTTTCTGTGTGATGGCTCATTAGTTTGTATGTGCGGAAATGGTAGTTTCTGCGCGTTGGCAAGGTAGTTTCTGCGCGTTGGCAAGGTAGTTTCTGTGCGTTGACTCAGTAGTTTCTGTGTGATGAATACTTTGGTAAGCTTCTAGATTTATTGGTCCCAACCTTTACTTTCCATGACCCCTGTATAGTATAGTATTAAGTAAAGTAAGTATACTTACTTACTGTTGGAAAAGGGGAAGGGTAGCATGACATCTTTTAAGAAAACGCCATCTCAGTTAGAACCTGACCAAGAAGTAGATTCAGCACAAGAAAACTACGATAGTAAAAATTCACCAGCAATCATCGAAGACGCGGAGCTTCCTTTCTTTGCCGATACTGCCAGTGCTCGAATCCCCGCTTATGACTATGGATATGTAAACAGTAAGCTCGGACAGTCGCTACGCTTCGCCTGGAGCCACAAAGATGTAAATGGCAAGATTCACCAAGCGCAATGTGAAGTTACCCCAGTGGCTGGATCTGACACCTTAGATTACCGTTTGCCTGGAGACTTTGAAGCTGAACTTCAAAACCTAATAGCGCATTTATATGTAGTCCAAAAACCCATTGATGGTTGGGTGATCTTCTCTTACGAGGAGATCACTAATTTTCTGGGCTTAAAGAAGACAACTTCTAAAGGCAAAGCTTTCCGCGAGAAAGTTAGGGCTGGCTTAGATGTTTTACGAAAGGCGACTATCACCACAACATACGCATGGAGTGAAGATGGTGGAGCTTCCTTCGCCAAGAAAACTTACATTAACTATATCGAAGAACTTGAAATAACTACCTCTCAAGACGCTCCGATTTCCGTGCAAGGTAAATATCGCTCAGGCCGCAATAAGGATTTGTTTAGAGTTCAGATCGGAAAAAAGTTTAAGAAAAACTTAGACCAGAAGTTTTTTGGCACTCTACCTTTTGAGAGGCTCACCAGCTTAAAAGGAAAAAATTATTCTCGGCGATTGGCTCAAGTTGTTTTTGCTAGAGCAGGGGAGATTGGTAGCCCGCCTAAAATTGTTATCTATATGAGGGATTTGAAGATACCTCTAGCGATCAAAGATGATCAACCTAATTACAGAGTTAAGTTCCTATTGAAGCGATGCTTTGACGACCTTGTGAAACATCGTATTTTAAAAGAGACGCCTACCGAAGCGAAAGATACCCATGGTGAAATCACTTTTATGTTCCAGCCAAGATACCCAAATTTACTCCAAGATGAGTCTTGTGATTTAGATCAAACGGTGGATGCATTCGCTTTGGCCTTGGAAAAATATCGGAAGATAAAACTTGCTGATTGCAAGTTAACTAAAGCTCAAGTTCGAAAGCTTCTTTCTGAGTACAGGGATGTTGATACCTTTTCTGGGTACTCTACTCCTAGATGTCTTGCGGTGTTGGAAAATGCATTTCTGTCTTATTCAGACCGCTCCAAGGCCAGAAGTTTTATCGCTCTTGCCACAAAGCCTCTAAAAGAAGGGCTCGATCGGTACAACTGGATTGAAGAACCTTTTGAACCGTGTCTAGTTAAGGCGCAAAAGGAAGAAGAAAAGTCTTTAATCCACGAGGAATCTGACAAGCGAATGCGCTCAAAAGAGTTGTTTGAAGAAAGGGCAAAAAGTCTTTATTACGAATACGTTGATCACTTTAGACGATACTATGAAGAACGCTTCCGCTCTGAGTACAAAGGTAAAACAGGTTTTCATCTTAGAAGACTGGAACTCTTCGAGTCTAATCCCTCGACGATTGATCGCGACGCTATTAACTGGCTTATTGCCGACATGACAGAGGGTAAATCTGAGATGTTGCCTGACCACGACAGCTCACAAATTACCCTAATGTAAATACGAGCTGTGTGAGTGCTGCGTTCTATGAGGTTTCGTAAAGTAGACTTTAGTAGTGAGGCCAGTCGATTGGCTAGCGCTCGCGGTGGAGAGTCTCTAAGTCATTACATCAACGCTCGAACTAAGTTAACCTGGCAATGTAGTAGAGGGCATCCATGGGATGCCTTGCTGAACTCTGTTCGTTCTGGCTCCTGGTGTCCTACATGCGCGAGACAACTGCCAGACGGCCTTGAGAGGGCTCAGGCAATCGCTAGAGAAAAGGGCGGGGCTTGTACTTCTTGGGTTTACGACGGATCACACAACAAGCTTTCCTGGCAATGCAAACTTGGACACAGATGGAAGGCTACACTCCATAGTGTAATTAATGGTTCCTGGTGCCCTGAATGCAGTCTTCTCCCAAAGGACTCTACTGTCTCTGCTGAAGTCGCAGTAAAAAGTTCAGCTATCACGCAGACCCAGGCCCTAAAGCGTAGAGTTCATAACAACAAGATCAAGCTTGCGATTGCTCGCAGGATCGCGGAGGAGCAGGGTGGGCGATGTCTAAGCCCCGCGTATTCCTCTGGTAGAGTAAAGTTGCGTTTTGAATGCGCGGATAATCACCCCTTTGAAATGCTCCTTGGCCGATTGAGAAAAGGGGATTGGTGCCCAACTTGCGCGAAGGCTAATGTGCTTCCCATTACAAATGATCTGTGTGGATCGGCCACGCCTCTAATGGCCCCGGCTAACCCGACCATTCCTGCCAAAGATTCATTTGTAGACTATTTCGGCATCTTAGAGACGAAGGGCGCTAAAGGCGATTCACGGCCTCAACAAGAACTTGTTTGTGAGCAAGCTGAGAAAGTCCATAGAACAGTAAAAGCTATGGCCGAGCGGGTGATGATATCCTGTAAGCAAGATGCCCTGAAGCAAGGCGGAGCCCCTCAAAGACAAGGTGAACACGTCAAAAAGAGTGAATAGGAATCAAGGATGAAACAACTAGGAGCACTTCTAATAATTACAACATTTGCATGGCCATATTTTGCTCAGGCGAAAACAGTCAACTTTAAGATGACGGTGCTCGACTACGAAGCCAACCCCATTAAGAAACATCGATGCAAACATTCTGATATTGTAAAAAAGCGTCCCGCAAAGAATCCAGTTGATGAGCCAGTAGCTACCGTTGTCTTGACTGAAAAAACAGCTTTGGAGCCTGAGGCGTTTCCTCTGTGCGAGCGAGTCTTCACAAACCTGACCCAGCTTGACCAACAGAAAATTCGCGACGATGTGGCTAGCATTCTTGAAGAAATGCCATGTGCTCCCGGAAAAGATCTAGTCGTTGAGTTTGGAGCAAAACGAAACCCTGATGCTTCAAAGGAATATCCGGGGATTGCACACAACTACATAGTTAATAAGATCAATTTTGAAGGGTGCATGGATGACATGCCCGCTCTTTGCAGCTTTCCTTCCGCGCATACTAGCTGGGACTCATTATCAGTGATTGTGGATTATGAGAAGATGATGGTTGCGTTCAAGAGATGCAAAGAAGCTCTCATCAAAAAAGTCGATGACGAAGGCCTCCTCGAAAAGTGGCAAGCTGCAAATGATCCAAATGCAACCAAAGGCTCCAAGGCCGCTGAACACAAAAAAAAATCATTTATTTCTGAGAAGTGATACGCTCCTAAAATCAATTTTTTCGTGTTACCGTAATTCTTATGAATAGGTTAGGGGTGTCCCTGTTGGGCTTGTGTATGTTGGCAGCGTGCGCG
>CAZXHL010000044.1:0-19245 GCA_964640545.1 uncultured Bacteriovorax sp.
TGTGACGAGAGCCCACGTCAAAGTCATTGAAGTCATGAGCAGGAGTAATCTTCACAGCACCCGTTCCAAACTCAGGATCGACATAGTCATCTGCAACAATTGGAATTTCTCTTCCAACGATAGGAAGCTTAATCTTCTTACCAACCCAGCCCTTATAGCGTTCGTCTTTCGGATTGACGGCAACAGCAGAATCTCCAAACATCGTCTCAGGCCTGGTCGTTGCAACCACGAGGAACTTCGAAGGGTCGTCAGCAAGCGGATAGCGCATGTGCCAGATAGAACCTTTTTGTTCTTTAAAGATAACTTCCACATCAGAAAGAACAGTTTGTCCTTCTGGTGACCAGTTCACGAGTTTTTGTTCGCGATAGATCAAACCTTTTTTGTGAAGTTCCACGAAAGCATTTTCAACACCTTTGTTCAGCTCGGGGTCCATTGTGAATTTTACGCGAGACCAATCACAGCTAATCCCGATACTTTTCATTTGAGAAAAAATACGCGGACGATAGTCTTCGACCCAGTTCCAACATTCTTTGATGAATCCATCACGTCCGAGGTCGCGGTGATTGATGCCTTTTTTCGCGAGGTGCTTTACAACCTGCATGTTCACAGCGATCGAGGCGTGATCGGTTCCTGGAAGATAAAGCGTTTCAACACCCTTCATTCGCTGCCAGCGAATCAACGTGTCCTCTAGCGCAAGCATCAAAGCATGCCCCTGATGCAAAACGCCTGTGACATTTGGTGGCGGCATCAAGATACTGAATGGTTCTGCACCAACAGCCGCAGTTCCCTTCTTCACGTGATGTGCGTAAGAAACCTCTGGCCGTGCCACATCCGCCTCTTCCCAGACCTTTTGCCATTTTTGGTCGTGCTGCGCGGTATAAGCCTTGTCTAGTTCAGTCGCATTTTCAGAAGGTTTTTGGTCAGCCATATCGGCTTACCAAGATATATCAGAGATGATCCAAGGTAAACCGTTGCTTTTTCTTCTTTTGCTTCCCAGTGAGGTCTAGCCCCATTCGGATTCCAAGCATCCAATAACGCGCCTGACTAAGGCCCGCCGCATAGGCGAGTTCTTCACCATAAGTCGTGATATCGAGATCAAAGAGAGGAATGGCCGTGATCGTTAGCCCTGCGGTCCAATACCCTTGAAAAAGTCCTCCGCGAATCACAGCGGCTGGGATTCCGAGCTCAAAGCCGGTATAGACCTTCTTAGAGTAGTCCATTTCGGTGTTGTTGAGATCCTTTAGATCAAACAACACCTTCAGCGCGGAGCCCCCTGTAGCAAGTTTGTAGGCTACACCCGCATGGACCCTCTGAGCCTGCCTCAATGGCAAGGGCCCACGATTCGAGTTCCTAAAAGTCGTGAAGCCAATATCCTCCACAGACAACCCATAACTCATACTCATCTTGGAATTGAGAGGCTGGTCAAGAATCACCCCGGCATTGAGTGCCACAGCCTCGCCCCTCTTATAGAGCGTTGCAAGATAGGAGCTATTGAGGTTCCCAACTGAGGCCATCGACAAAGATTCGTTGATCGTCTTGCGACGAAGGTATCGAAGAGCCACACCGACTTTCACATTTGGAAGAACCTTTACTCCTCCACCAAAAACCAAACCCCAGTCATTGCGCATCAGAATATCTAGCTGAGGGAAAACGGGATTTTTGTATTCTAGATTGGTATCGAAATAATCGTAGAACCCAAACATAAAACCAGGAATCGCTACATGTGGAAAGAAGGTGCCTTGTAGCCCCATTGGCTTACCCAACAAGGGGGCGAACCTAGCACTCAAAGTTTGACTTGACGAAGTTAGCCCCATTATCTCGTCTAAACTTGTATAGATGTTTTGATTTCCGCCAAAGGCTCCATCCACGGGAATAAAACTAAAAGTATCGTCGCTAGCGAGACCCGCAGGATTGTAAAAAGCACTAATACCTCCACCGACGTCTGCCACCCCGGCGTTTCCTCTCCCTAGCATTCGAGTGTCACGGTAACTATCACGAGTGAAACTCTCAACAGCAACGGACGTCGAAGAATACGTCCCCCCCACAAAAAAGACTACGCCCAAAATAGAATAAACGGTTTGGTTTCGGTATTGCGCTAAGGACATGGCGACAAAGCCCCCGCTCCGATTCCAATTCCTGAATCTCCCTCATTGATGAGGGCGCGCATCCCTAAGCAAGCAGTGACATCCGCCGCAATGGCTCCAGGACATTCCGCATCCTGGGTTGTTAAAAATGTAGAAAGGAGTGGATTGCTATTCAAAGAATCCACAAGTGAGGCCGTCGTTTCATCAACCCCTGAAGCAGCATCGACGGCCCGCGGAATAGCCTGGACAATTTTCTGCAGATCTTCATCGGGAAGATCTGTATCATCACAAGCATCAAAACTACCCAGTACTTCATTGTCTGAATCATAGGCGCGATTATTTAGAACCACCCCAAGCTGACTGTAGTAAAGAAACATAGCCTGGACATTCATATCAACATCGCGCTCTGCGGGATCATCAGAGTAGCCCTCTAAGATTGCGATGGCGGCTTCGACATCTGCCACAGTGTCGTCATCAGCCCCTTGAAAATGTTTGGCGAACACAGCGAAGAAGCCATCAGAAGCACTTCCCAGCTCAGTGATCATGTCTAAACTACGAAGACCTGCTCTCCCCGCATAAGAGCCATAGGCTAATTTCACCACACGAAGGTTGTTAGGTTGTGTCGCATAGACGGGTAGAATAAATTCAAGCGCTTTATCAAATTCAAAACGTCCAAAATGATAATCCGCCTTGTCGATATAGTAGGCATCACTGCTCTTATTCGGCAAATCACGATACAAGTTCTGACAAGACATCAGTCCCATAATCAAAACTAATGATGTGCCCAAAAATCTCATTTCTAAAAATCTACCCCTTAAAAGGCTAAGACATATCGACCAACATATTTTCGGTCTGCCTGTCTCGCCGCTCCCTCGTCTGCAATGTTCTCACCATAAGATGCAAATTCTAAGCTGAGTCCCCCCAGGCTAATGCCAAGACCACCCGTCCAATATCTTCCTTGATTCACGCCAGCTCGCAAAAAGAGCCTCCTGTTGACGGCCATCTCCCACCCTAGATGGAGCCTGTCCAAATAGTTGCTTGTGTTTAGTGCCGTAAGGTCTTTCACATCCACAGCCACAACACTTCGGATTCCACGAGCATGTTTTACTATTGTAGAAAATCCAGCGTTAACTTTCTGGTTAATTTTCTGTGGAGCTCCCTGAGGGGCCGAATCTCCCGTAAATATCAGGCGCTTATCAACGAAGTCGGTATGACCAATATCTTGAATCGTCAGTCCAAGAGTCGGCAATCCGCGCACTGGCAAGGTAATTAGCAATCCGGCATCTGCCCCAAAAGCCCAGCCTTCTTGCCACTCGCTGCTGAACTGCAATCCACCGGAACTGATCTGCGCCGCTGTGTAAGTCTTGTCGAGTTCGGCTCTGTTAATGATTTTTGTACCGACACCGAGCTTCACAACTCCGCCGCCAAGCGCGACAGCATAGTGCGTGTAAAGCCCAAGGTCAGCAAACGAATACATGTTGGTGTCCGTTGTTGTATCGCTATAGGTTGCTTCGGCTTGCCCGCGAAAAAGCAATCCAAAGCTAAAGTTTCGCACCATGAACTGAGGCAATAAAGACATACCAATGGTGTAAGGTGTATTGGGATTGCTTTGCACATCAGCCAAAAGCTGCTGCATGTTTAAAAACTTCGTATACGACCCACTAAATAAAGAAAGAAAACTTTTAGAAACCGTCGTTTCCAAATCCATAAACTTGATGGAGGGTTTGTTTCGCTTGGCGAGCCCCGCAGGGTTGTAGTAAACGGCTTCCCATCCAGTTCCGACTGCCGTATAGGCGTCTCCCATAGCGAGAGAACGTCCGGCCTGATAGAAAGGACGAACTGGTCTAGCTTCCACACTCAAGGAAAATACAAACGCGGTCAGAAAGATCAGAAGACCTGATCTACGAATGATTCTTGAGTCTGGGAATTTCTTTTCTAATTTTCTTTCCTTGCTAAAATGCACCCCTGAGCTCCATTATCCAGGCGCGCCGTGCTTCGAGTGCATCGTTGTTCCCCCAGAGATCCACAAAAGTCCCCAAGTCCAACTCAACTCCTCGGAAGCGTAATCCCAATCCGCCTGAAGTGTGGCTTCCTCTTTGGCCAACGTACGCTGACAGCAAAGTTGGAAACCGAAGCTCATAGGAAACGGCCACCTTGTTCGCAGCCGAAATCGGCCGCGTCCATTGGCTCCATTCTAACCGGAAAGCAGAGCGAAGACCGTCTCGGAAATTTGGCAGTTTGAGCGCAAAGCCCAAAATAGTGTCGTTTGGGTAAGAAGGAAATTCTCTACTAAAAGGCACAGAGACGCCTAGGGCCCGAAATAAGCCCTCTGCCTTGAAAAATTTTGATGTTCCAATATCTTTCCCGACTATTGCAAGTTGGTAGGCCCACGCCGTGTCATCGTAGTTAGGGCTGCTCCATAGCAATGAATAATCCAGGCCAATGGCCATTCCTTGTTCAAGAAATTGACCCCCATTGAAGTTCGAGGTTTCAGTTATGGCGGATCGACTTTGAACTTTCTCAGCTCCATAGCGGACCGTACCTCGAATCGCAGTTCCAAAATCTAATCGTCCCCAAATATCGCTGTCAAAAATCTGACCACCGCTACTAAACTGAATCCGCATGTCTCGAAAGAATTGATAGTAAAGATTCTCAGAACTATTCTCGAGCCAAATGTTTCTCTGTTGAACATAGTGGGCTGAATAAGCAAAGTTTTTTAGGATGTAATACATGTGAGCATTGGCGTGCATGCGCTGCACCTGCCCTTGATCCGCATCAATATCAGCTAAAATTTCTGACGAAGATTCCGTCGGAGCCGTAATCGCATTGGTCACATCATAGGCCTTACCCACCACGAAGCCCTGAGCTGAGAGAGGCACAAAGCGATTGCGGTTGTCATTCACCATAGACAGGGCCGCAGGGTTCAATGTGATAATATCCAGATCAATCGCGTTGCTACGACTCCATTCCGGGAGGTCATAGAAAAGTGGAAAAGTGACACCAGTACCAGAACGAAAACGCGAAGCGCTTCCTACAATCCCATTCCAATCGCGAGGCGTTGCCGCTGAAAGATCTTCAGCGAATACCACAAAGAGTCCTAGTCCTAGGAAACTTTGTTTTAGGAGCGATCTAATACACACATGTTTATTATGAGGCTTGGTCGAGGTCTATGTCTACTTCTGGACCCGACTTCGGCAAATAGATCTCGAAGATGGAACCATGCATCGGGTCAGGAAAGACGGTACTACTCACGTCAATAAACCCTCCATGTTTCTGGATGATTCCATAT
Source organism: uncultured Bacteriovorax sp. (assembly GCA_964640545.1). Taxonomy (GTDB): domain Bacteria; phylum Bdellovibrionota; class UBA2428; order UBA2428; family UBA2428; genus JBGSZX01. The sequence goes on from CAZXHL010000044.1 coordinate 5,374, forward strand.
ACAATCGAAAGACCGAGTCCAGTCCCTTTACCTACACTTTTGGTTGTAAAGAAGGGATCAAAAATCTTCTCTATGGTCTCGGGACTCATTCCCTGACCATTGTCTTGGATCTTGATCTTCATAAACTCTGATCCGTTCCTCAAAATGTTTTCCGTGGAAACGATCAACACACCTTCTCCATCGATGGCCTGAATGGCATTTGCCATAATATTCATAAAGACCTGATTCACTTGCGAGATGTTACATTTTACAAACGCATCTCCACAAAGTGTCCAATCGACTTCGACTCGGTTTTTGGTTTGGCCAGAAAGAAGTTTTGCTGTGTTCTGAAGAGCTTGATTGATATCGGCCTCAATCATCTGGCCTTTATCAATTCTAGAGAAGTTCCGAAGCCCCAGAACAATGTCCTTCACTCGAACACTTCCCTCAAGACATGATTGAACGATATCGGACATGTCTTCTTGCACGAACTCCCACTCAATTTCGGCGAGCGTGTCTTCCAGCTTTTTCCTTTCATCTTCATTCAAATGCACTTTCAATTCTTCGATGGTCGCATCCATCTGCTTCATGTTTTCTAGATACTGACGAGCTTGCACCATGTTTGAATAGATAAAGGCGATGGGATTGTTGAGCTCATGGGCTACACCAGCAACGAGCTGACCTAATGATGACATTTTGGCCGATTGAACAAGTTGATCTTGCATCTGCGTGAGCTGAACGTTCGATTCAGCGAGCTCTTCTAATTTTTGCTCTAAGGTTCTCTTCGCCGCCTGAACCGACATGGCCATTTCCGTGAAACGCTCAATGAGGTAGGCAATTTCTTTCGTAGGCTCAACGTTTGCAGCTAGTACACCTACAGATTTTCCAGCCTTCACATCTTCCGCCGCATCAACAAGATGCTGAATCGGATTGGTAACCTTATCTGAAAGCATGATGGCCAGTGCAAGCACAACAACCGAAAGCAAAAGAGTGATTCCAATACCCCAAGTTAAAATTCTATTCTGGACGAAGACGTGGTTCTCTCGACTAAGTCCAAGCGCAATCCATGCCTTTGTCTCTCCACCAGCTTTTGCGAGCGGGGCAAAGAAAAAATCTACTGGGTATTCATCAAAATTAACACTTTTACTCGGGAACACAGTTTCAGAACTTCTATCTAGCTGAGTCCAATCCTTAATGGCCTCTGGAACCAGGGAAAGGAATTTTTCTTCAGATGCTGCAACGGCGTTGAAACGATCATCAACAATCGCAAACTCAACACCCTGGAACAATCCCATGTGCTCCCATTTTTGAGAGTCCATCAAAACACTACTTTCGATATAGGCGATCGCCTTATTGTCTGAGTCGTACGAAGTTCTAAAGACAGTGATTAAATACTGTCCACGGTCTACCTTCTCATAGTCGAGGTGCCTCAACACCCAGAAACCTTCGCCAGCAATAAAACTTCGAAAGGCACTGTTAAGATTTTGGCCCTTATAACGTTCCGAAGAGCTCCCGAATTTTTTGTCTTCAGCGATCGGCGTGGCTTGTTGGGCCGGGTTCCTTCCGTCCTTCTTTTTCGTTTCCGTGATTTGAAAAAGCTTCTGCCAAGCTGAATTCAATTTCTTAGCTTCGGGTCTGACGTAGGTATCGAGTAATTGTCCGTGGCGAGAATAAACTTTTACTGAGTCGAATAGCGCTGGCTGAATCCAAGCTTTAACCTCTTGATTGAGATCAACAGTTGCCCCAGTAATCGCCGCAAACTTAAAGGCATCGGATGTTGATAACCCCCGGCTTTGTCTTAAAAGCGAGCGCTCGAGCGTATCAAGGTTTTTTGAAAGTGCGGCCATCTCAGGCTTTGCACGACGTGCCACTTCGGCATCAAAGGATTTCTGGGTAAAGATGTGCAGAAGCGCGGACAACGCTAGTAGCGGTCCTAATGTTAACGGTAAAAGTGCCATCAAAAGATAGCTTCTCAGCGACCTGCGGCCGGCTCCGGTTCCCATATCAAAGGTATCGGAATTTTGACATCTTAGACTGAGCGCTTAGGCAAATCTTAATCTGTGCGCGGTAAAAAGTGGAAGGCCTTAAGGGCTCGAGCTCTCAATCATTCTAAATATTTGGATTTGTTACTCAGGACAGGGGGAGCGCAGCCCCCCTCTGGCAAGTTGGCACTTGCCATTCACCCCCATAGTCCTAAGCACAAACCAACTATTTAGAATGATTGAGAACCCGAACTACGGCTTTTGAGGCTTTCCACTTTTTACCGCGCACAGTGAAGTCTTCACAAGACAGTTTACGGCTTCATCGTTTCTTAACAAAGACAAAATGCTTTGCCCTGTAAAATGCAATAATGCGCAAGTATTTACTTGGATTTGGCCTAGCCCTATTCGTTTCGAATAGCTTTGCTGAAGACTGTCCGGCTTGTTCAAGGGGGCCAGACAAAAATGCCGAGATCGATTTCAGCAGCACTCAGAATATTCTGCATTTCGAAGCAGGGTGCCACGCCCAGTGTATCAACGGCTCTTCTCCGCAATCAAAAATCCGTTTTGATTTTCATCAGATTCCAAATTCTATTGGATACAATGCCTATCCGGACAACTATTTCTCCATCGACCTGAACCTTAAAAGCCAAAAAGCATGTCTCAGCGAAGCCATCAAATCTTGCGAAAAATTTGGAGGTTTGAATGCAGTTAAAGTTATTAACGTTTCATCCGGAAATTGGAACTGGGATCAAAAAGAACTTCCCTTTGGGTGCTTCGAAGATAACCGGAAGTTACTAAGTCCCTTCTCAAGTGAAAACGGCTTCAAACTGTCACTGACTCCACTCAAACAGGACCAGTATAAAGCTGACCCCGATGCCGGCTTTCTGGATCCTCCATCGCCTAGTTATGACAAGCCCTTCAATTTGTTTCCAGCTGTCCCCAACTCCTCAGTCTCCCTTTGTAAGATAGATTCTAAATTCCCCAAAGAACAGAGCTCCTCAATATGCGCAGGGTGCTTTAAAGACGGCGCAATGACCGTTCTTGGAGGAAGCCCATCTACTAAATTTGGTTGTGACTTTGATGCCATGGCAAAGCAGTTAACCCCGGAAACCCAAAAGTCAGGAGCGCTTATCAAGCAAAGCTGTCTTGAAACAATCTCCCTTCAAGTGAAGAGTCTTGCCCCTATCAACAAAGGCTGCCCCGGTTATGCTTTTGAACCATCGATCTGTGATAATTTTGTGGGCTTTGTTCAAACAAAGGACTTAAGAGAACATGACGAGTTTTCGGAGGGACAAAGCGAGGAGACTAGTCACTAGAACACATACCCCAAGCTAAATTCGCCAGCGGGCATAAAACCTCGAAAACCTGGAAGCTCACTTAAAGTTCCCACATCTAACCGTAAGCTCGAAGGTAGGTTGTAATAAGAGAAGCCCCCTCCTAGATAAACATTAAAGCCGCTTCTAAAAAACCAATGGTACCCTACCAAGCTCCCCACAAACCATGAGGCTGTTGTCGCTGTTCCCACGGCCCCCTCCCCGAGGTTCTGACTGACGTCTACCTCAAGCTTGATGCGAGTCCAGCCTCCTGCCAACGCGAAGTAAAAAGAGTCTTCATTGACTTTGTTGGGATAAGAAAAAGTTGATCTAAGTGCAGCAGCATACGCCGTTAAGTTGGACGGCGCTTTGCTAAAATTCATGTATCCAAGAGAGGTGCCCAAAGCAAAGTGACTGGAAAGCTTAAACTCAAGGTCTGCACTGATCAAACGCACTACGAGCCCCAGAGGGTTAATCCTCAAGTTAACTCCACCCTCTTTGTATTCATAACTTCTTGCAGAGGACTTGGATGGACCATCTAGATACTCTTCCTGCAGCCAGCCACGACGTTTGCCATCAAAAATCATAGCCCATCCCTTGGGACGTCCCCTTTGAACTACCAAAACCTTTGATCCCAGAGCCAAGCTGAACTCAGGTTTGCTGTTGGCGTTTGGACTGGCATATACAAAAGCATTCCTTTGCACATAACTAATCTCAACATTGTTCGCAGACTTGGCCCAAACATCCAAGCCCAACAAAGCAAAAAGCAAAAACAAAACTCGGAGTACGACGTCAACCATCCTCATCCAAAATTAACACAACTCTCTTAATTATTTCATCAAGCTAATGCCCAAAATGGTCGAAAATATAATGTAATGACTGGGCTGAACCGTTTTTTTGTTCGAATTTGCATCCTCTACCCAGCACTGCTGCTCACTCATTCTTGTGGCTTGGGCGGATCGGCTATATTTGGCGGAGGCGGCGGAGCCCTTAAAGCCAACCTTCAAAATCTTTCCACATTCTATAAAGAAGAAGAAACAACCATTACAGGCTTAATTTCAAGCAATAACTTTTTTGGTGCGGCCAGCAACATTAAACGAATCAATTCTGACAATACTTATGAGGATGTGATGCTTGAAGGGCAGCTGGCCATTAAAGACATCTACAAGTCTCCTAGCGGGGAGACCTACATGGCGCTTTCATCAAATTCTCGATTTTTTTCAAGTAAAGAGAACTACCAGAGATGGCGACCATGTACCATCGCCTACACAGACGAATCCAAGTTTGTAAAATGCCTCTACACAATCGACACCGCAAACTACAACGAAAGTAGCCGGCTAGCATCACCCAACTATGGCAGCGACCCCATTCAGTTTGATTCTAGTGGGCGAGTGTATTTCTTGATCGACTCGAGTAGCTCATCAGAAGACAGCTATGCTTCTCAGGACCAGATTCTATTTTTTGATCCCAGCACGTCGACAACTGCAGCTCTCAATACCAAACAAGCCCAGTTTGAGATCGAACACTTTACGAGTTTGCCTGGCGGAGGGGTTTTGGTCGCAGGAACAAGTGTCAGTGGTGCCTGGTTGCGAAAGATAGATTTGAATGGCTCCCTTACGGCTGTAGGCAACAAACCCCTCTCTCGAATCCAAAGCATTGCTGACGGTAGCTTTTTGATTCATGAGGGGAATGATATTTTTAGCATTACAAGCGCAGGGGTACTGGATCCAACCCCCTATATCTCTCAAAACGCTGGTTCGACTCCAACCCATACGGTTGCTGGTTCACTACCAATTTTCGGAGAAAATTTTACGACAGTGGCAGACAAACTGCTCTCTTATAGCTCCGACACCATGGCCATCTATTATCCTGGAGTGCCAGAGGAACTTTCTGTTAGCATCAATATTCGTGAGCTGAGGCCTCTTTCAAGCAACTCCGTTGCGATCTATGGCGTTGATTCAGGGACGGACGAGAGTAAGCTTATCATCTTCGATCTAGACACCGAACTTGAGACCGAAGTCACTAGCCTTAACCAGTACGAGATCGTTGATTTTTCGGTCGACCAAGAAAGCGGTACCATATATTTCGGTGGCACCCGTTACTCCGATGGAAGCTATGTTTTAGGAACCGTTGATACCAATAACTCAAATGCCGTGAGCATCATTGATACTCTGCGAACGGGAGTTAGTGAAATTAAGAGTTTCAATTGATTAGAGGGCTTTGATTCAAAGCCCTGAATCACAAAATAATTATCTTAAATAACGAACGCAATCCATCTCAAGCCACTCGATATTACCGTTCTGCTCAACAAGCTCAAGCACTCCCCTGAGAGTTGTGCCGCGCTCAACAGGCATTTCGTAATTAAAATCGATCGCCAGAGAAAGTTCCAAGAGTGATGACAAAGTGTACCCCAGTAGTTCGACAGAATTGGAAACTTCTTCATCCCAGCTATTAGCCGTTTTCGAAGATGATTCGCCTTCTTGAGATGAGATAGGAGTAGAAGCACGTGCGAAATATCTAGCTCCGTCAGCAAACAATTCTCCCTTGTCACCTGAAAACTTGGCGATGAGCTGATCACCAAATTCCTGGGAAAGATCAGAAACAATCATGACAGAAGGACTTCTAGTCCCATCAGCAGGACTTGTGTGATTATAAACTTGGATCTGGAGTTGTTCTTCAGAAGAGTAACAAACAAAGCCGTCAGCCCATGCATCCGAAACGAACAAACAAGCCACCAATGCCATTGCCGGTGTCGTTGTCATTCCAAGTACCTTGCCTATTTTGTTTTGTATTTTCATCTTCAATCCGCCTTTTCCTGCTGTTGACGTTGTACAGCTATTCTTTTTATTTGTTAAATACATAATAAGTAAGTTAATATGCATATTATGAATAATGATCCTCTCACCCTTGCCTGGGAACTCTCGATTCTGGAAAGGTGCGTCAAATTTCCCAATCTAAGCGTCGCCTCCGAACACATCGGAATCTCCCAACCACAGATATCCAGAACAGTAAAAAAGCTCGAAACTGAGCTTGATGTCCTCCTACTAGACCGCACTAGCAAAAGGCAGACCCATTGGACTCCGGCCGCACTTAAGATCGCCGATGAGTTTCAAAGCACCAGGAAGCAGTTTCGAAGCATGCTCTACAAAAACTTTCGAAAAGAAGAACTTCATGAAGTGCGCATAGGCTGCCTGGAAGGCCTAAGCACCTTGGCCAATCAATTTGCTAAGTGGGTCTTTGAAGAGGATCTATGTTCCCAAATCGAGATCCACGTTCTCGACCTCGGAGAGCTCAGCGATCATTTCCACGCCGGACAGCTGGATCTCATCTTCACCAGCCGAAGCCTCGGAAAAACAAAGCAGTCCGTAAGACGAACCATCGGCTACCAGAACCTTTCTTATATTGGTGACGCCGAAACCGGCTTGCACGTCCTAAGCCCCACTGAGAAGGCCCTAAGCCTACACAGTTCCAGGCATTCACAAAAACATGCAAAGCGACTTGTAACGAACTCACTTGCAGTCAAAAAAGTCTGGATGCAACAAAAAGGCATTTACGGTTCGTTCCCTTCTGAAATATTCCCCGACAAACGCAAGTCAACTAAGACAAGCGTCTGCGAACCTGTGTTGCTCATCGGCTCCGACAAGCTGCCTGCAAAACTTCAAGATTTTCTCATTCACTTCGACCCATTTAAGCGCTAAAACTGGGCTATGAAGTCTGAAGCTGGCTGCCATTATACGCTCGTCACCTTAACCGGACCGGATTCGCCTGGTATCACCTCTGAGGTGATGGAGATTCTAGGGAAACACAAACTCAAAGTTATGGATCTTGGCCAAGCCGTTATCCAAGGACTCCTTTCACTTTCAGTATTGTTTGAAGTCAGCAAAGACCAAGACGAAAATGTCATGAAAGATCTTTTGTTTGCCGCCAAGCAAATCAACATGAATCTTGATTATAAGCGGCTGGAGAAACCTGAGCTTCCCGAAAGTTCTGCGCCCAAAAAGGCTTCCAGATTCGTACTCACCGTTATAGGCAGCGAGCTGCTTGCGGATGCTCTTGCTAAAGTCACCAAGTGCTTTTCTGAATATTCTCTCAACATTGACACCATTCAAAAGGTTAGCGAAGGAGAGCTTCAGATTTTAGAAATGCATCTTTCATCGCCTAAGGTCATGACGGGAAACTCTCTAAAAAAAGATCTCATCCAAGTCGCTCTACATGAGTCTCTCGACTTGGCTCTTCAAAAAGACACACCTTTTAGAAGAGCTAGAAGGCTCGTTGCTTTTGATATGGATTCCACACTCATTCAAAATGAAGTGATCGTTGAATTTGCTAGAGAGTTAGGCAAGGAAGAAGAAGTCCACCGCATCACGGAAGAAGCCATGAATGGCAATCTCGATTTTGCCGAAAGCCTCAAGCAAAGATGCGCCCTACTCAAAGGAATGGACCTCAGTTGCATCGATAAAGTTTACGAAAGAATTGAACTCACTCAGGGCGCAGAAGAATTGATTCGAACTCTTAAAAAACTAGGCTACAAAGTGGCTCTGATCAGCGGAGGCTTCACACTTATCGCAGATAGACTCAAGGAACGTCTCAACATTGATTATGTGTTTGCAAATAAACTAGAAGTGCGTGGCACCAAACTTACCGGGAACCTCATGGGCACGATTGTCGATGCATCAAAGAAAGCCGAATTCCTAGAAGTCATCACTCAGCAAGAAGGCATTTCCCTGGAACAAGTTATCGCCATTGGCGATGGGGCGAATGATTTAGAGATGCTCGAAAGAGCAGGCCTAGGCATTGCTTTCAATGCAAAACCTATCGTAAGAGCCCGAGCTGACTCATCACTGCGACACAAATCACTTCAGCCGGTTTTTCATATTCTTGGCCTGCACAAAGAAGATCTACAGGAACTTGGTGTCGGTTCCAAGAATCGCTCTTAAGAGTTATCTAAAAAGCTGTCTAAAAAACGAAGGCTTCGCACCCCCCCAGGGACGTGAAGCCTTCTAAAAGCCCACTACTCAGTCCATCACTCCCGAGTATGCGCGTGCTTTCGTAATATATTTTTACCATTCTTAGTTCGGAGGCTGTGCTGACATCCTCTGACGACAGGCTTGATCTAGCAGTCTTTGCTGGCATGCATCTTGAAGCCTTACTAGTAGAATTGCAGGAAAGGACGAATGCTGAGCTTAAATGTCTAATATTGTAGGCCGCCTAGCCACACTCTTGTGTGCTTTTTATACAGTTGTAAGCTTGGGCGACAGCCCCTGCAATGTCGTGCGTATCAACGCAAAGAACTCTGACGTCTTTGGCCAGGGTATTGTCTTTGATGCTGCAAATCCTCAACCAAACGCTGAATCCGAAACAGAACGCTACATTCTCACACCAGCTCACGTCTGGGCGACTCAGAGCAATCCTTTGATCCGTTGCGGAGAGCACAAGAGCCAAGTAGAACTTATCGGCATCAGCCCAAGCGCGGACCTAGCCGTTCTAAAGATCCTAGATCGCGAATTCAAAAAGTTATTAAAACCTGCCTTTGACCTCAACCAATCCGAGCTCATGCTAGCGCGCCACAAAGCCGCCTACATGACGGGAGATATCCGAACTAAATCCGACATCGAATCAGGGGCGTACACCACGGGGATGGAAAAGGGGCGGTTGACCTTCTATGTTCCACATGCCGGAATATCAAGAGTCACAGCCCTAACCTACTTCTTCCGAGAATCCTATTTCTGGCCCTACAATTATTGGGCGCATTTTAGCAATGGTGTTTTAGATGGTGTCAGCGGAGCACTTCTTGAGGTATCCCATTCCCGCGAAGTCTGGGAACCTGTTGGTATGATTCTGAGATATAACAACCAGAACTCTAGAAGCGCTGCATTTTTATTTGCAGAGATGATCCCCTACATCAAATCCCTTTTGCGGGGAAAGGATTCCTTTCAAGATAGCTACCCGAGGCTAAACTTCAATTCCGTAGAATGGATCAACGGCCGTAAGGTCTTGATGCGAAATTGGATTCTTGGGCCCGAGCCTGAGCAACACCTCAAAGAGACCTGTGGCTATCTCGATCAGTACCCGTCGAGCTATGCTGTGATATCAGGTGGATCAGATTGGGGCGATGGCGGCGGCCACGCGAGCATGTATACCTTGGAAGACTGGACAGAGTTTCTCTCCACTGCCAACAAAAAGTTATATTTTCGGGACCCCATGATGGGCGACACCATTGAGCTGCCTAAATTATTCTTAGCCCCATACAAAAAAGCGTGTCGCAAAGTAAATCTGCGCGATGGCACCGGCAAGATTCTCAACAAATTTACCAAAAAACACTCCTCAGTAACAAGACCGACAGATGCCTTGTACAAATACCTCGCTGGACGGATCTCCCAAGAAGCTCTCATGTCGGGACTGAGTGACGCCCCCCTAAACCGTAGAGATAGTCTCGGATCAATTTGCAAAAGCAATCTGCCTCAAAAACTAATGCTGATAGGAGAAAACCTAATGTCTCCTGTTGCCAGAATCTACGAGGCCGTTCGCAAAGAAAGAGTCTGGGGCCGCAAGATCACCCTAACCTGTGATTCTATTAAGGCCAAACTTACTATCAATATCGAGCTCTTTGATGAAGAGATCCAATATGACCTTTCTCTCGAGGAAACCAGTTGGCACCAGAATGATACTTCTGGAGTTTACCTTATACTTACAGAATTTTTACCAGATGAATCTGATGGGCTTCGATTGAGCCTTGAAGACCTAACAAACGACAAAGAATCAACCATGATCAGAATTCCAAGGAGAGTCTTTCGATGACCTACGAATCATTACTCCTAAGAATACTAGGCGGGAAAAATGAAGTTGGCGATGAACTCTTTCAACTTAGAGACTCCAAACCGGAACAGCAGTTTGAAAGGCTTTTGCTCGTCATTCGAAAGCAAAACAAACTCAATCCTTTCCTGGTAAACTTAGAGTCAATTGAGCCCGGGCATGCTCCTACACCCTTTTTAAAGGCTGAAACTCACTTCACAAGATCATTGATTCTATATTCTAGAGGAGAATTTCAGAAAGGCGTAGATGAGCTCCTACTATCCCTTCCCCTTTACCCTGCCGACGCGACAGAACAAAAACTACGCGCTCACTACAATCTTATCAGCGGAAAAATCAACATTGCTGAGATCGAACGTGGCACAAAATCCACCTATTCGAATGATGAAATTATGGGAGATCTCGGAGATCTCATAGCGATTGCGAGACAAAAAGAATCCAGACACGTAGAAGGACTCGCACGCAGACAACGAGCATCTCAATGGGAATTTTCTGGGGAACTTGACCTAGCCAAAGAAGAGTTAGATATGGCCATTGCTCTACTCGAAGGCCGCACACCAACGTCTGACCTACAACTCGCTCTTTATCAGAGAGCTTGGCTTCACGTTTTGGGTAAAGATTTTTCAAAAGCAGAAACATCACTCAAGCGAGGCGGCTTCCCAACAGAAAGTCGATGCGAATTCGCCTATGAGTTCCTCAATTCCATCCTGCGCAAACATCCGCTCGACGCCAGCAAGCTCGACAAGCTTCTCGAGCTTGCTTCTCCTGCCTGGGAAAGCCGTTATGAGACATGGAACACAGATGGCCGATATCCAGTAAAACAAAGAAGCAAACGCAAAACGATTCAAGCGATTGGCAAGATGGGCAACCTAGAAAAGCTCTTGTGCAAGGCACTTGAGAACGGGCCCAAATCCAAACATGATCTCATCGAAGTGCTTTGGCCAGAGTTAGCTCTGCACCAAACACTGGACAACAGGCTGCACCGCTTGATTTCAAGAACCAATAAAAAGATTGAAAACAAAATCGAATACGACGGCCTTAAATACAACATTGTCTAATTCCGATTCTAAAGTATCGCAGTAAATCTTAACTATGCGCGCTTAAGTGTTGTAAGGACGTGCCCAGCTTAAGGGCCTTTCTAAGTCATTTTAAATATTTAGATTCAGTCGAAGGACTATGGGGTGAATTGCTGGCGCCAGCCAGCAAGAGGGGAGTAGCACTCCCCTTGTCCTGAGTAATGAATATAAATATTTAATATGACTTAGAAAAGCTACTAAACACGCTCTTGCAACACTTAAGCGCGCACAGCTAAATTTACAGAGTTCCGATCTTCGATCCCTCGAAGAAGTATCCTTGAACCTGTTCGAAAGCGACCTGCCCCACCCTTTGTTGAGCTTCTTCCGTAGAGGCCCCTAAGTGCGGAGTGCAAATTACTTTTGAGTGATTGATCAAAGCTGAGGGAAATTCTGGAGGCTCTTTCTCGTAGACGTCGACGGCATAGGCCTTCAATTGTCCTTCATCTAAAGCATTTAAAACCGCCGTTACATCCTCTAGTCCGCCGCGTGCGACGTTCACAAGAACGGCCCCCGGCTTCATCTTCGCGATCCTCGCTGCGTTGATCATGCCAGCCGTTTCTTTCAGCTTAGGAAGGTGGAGACTCACAAGATCACAATGACCTAGCATTTCATCCATATCCTTAAACTGCTTTAGAGCTGACAATCCCTCGTAGCTAGAAAGATTTTCGATGAAAGGGTCGTAGCCTACGACCTTCATACCCAAAGCAATGGCTTTTTGTGCCACAATTCGGCCAATTTGCCCGCAACCAAGAACCCCGAGAGTTTTTCCTGACAATTCAAAGCCAGCGAGCTCCGCACGTTTCCACTCACTATTTTTAAGTGATGAATAAGCTTGAGGCACGTTGCGTGCGACAGCAAACATCATGGCAATGGTATGTTCTGCAGCAGAAAGTGCATTGGCTGAAGCTGTGTTCATCACGTCGATGCCATTGGCCTTTGCATCAGCCACGTCGATGTTATCAACACCGGCTCCTAGGCGAATGATCAACTTAAGAGCGCTATCAGAATTCTTCGCTTCCAATATCTGATCTTTGCGAATCTTCGACGCCGAACGAATCGCCACAACTTCGTTGTTTACTAATGCGGCTTTTAGTTCTTCAGCATTAGTTTCTTTTTGAAACGTGACCTTAAATTTTCCGCTATCTTCGAAAGATTTCACAGCATCAGCAGACATTCCGTCTGCAACAAACAATCTCACTAAATCACTCATGCTCTCATGTCCTCTTTAGAAAAGACTTCTAAAGCCGCACCAACAGACGCACCAAATTTCACAGGATAGCCCAAGTCATGGAGAGTTAACTCCAAACAAGCAAGGCCTGTTGTGATATCGAATTCTCCAATATGTCCAAAGTGGGACATACGAATGATTTTGCCTTTGAGAGCATCCTGTCCACCAGCAATCGTCACCCCGTACTTGGAGCGCATGATAGACGGGATTTTATCTCCATTTTCAATAGACTCTGGAATCTTAACTGCCGTCACACTTGGAGACATTTCTTCAGTAAGTAAATCAAGCCCCAAAGCCTTCACTCCGGCACGAGTCGCCTTCGCAAGCGTTTCATGTCTACGGAAGCGGTTCTCTAAACCTTCTTCGTGAATCAAACGAAGAGCTTCTTTTAAGCCCTGGATCAACGAAACAGCAGGAGTCCAAGCCGTTTGATTGCCAGCCAGAGCTTTTCGCTCCTTCAAAAGATCAAAGTAGAAGTGAGGAAGATCTGATTTCGCTGCCGCGTCCCAGGCCTTATTGCTAAGAGCAATGAACGCTAGCCCCGGAGGAATCATCATAGCCTTTTGTGAGCCAGAGATCACAACATCAATTCCCCACTCATCCATAGGGAGATTGAAAGCACCTGTAGCAGTAATCGCATCACAAACACTGAGCATGTTATTCGTCTGGCAGAGTTTGGCAATCTCTTTGCTTGGCATCACAGCGCCGGTAGAAGTTTCGTGAGCCTGGAACAAAATAGCTTTGGCATCTTTATTGGCCGCAACAACTTTCTCAAGTTCACCCATCGAAATTGATTGCCCCCATTCAATCATCACCTCTACAGCTTCAACACCATAAGCTTTAGCAATTTTTGCCCAGCGCTCACCAAATTTACCGCCGTTGATCGTGATGACTTTATCACCCTTACAAAACAAGTTTGTCACGGATGCTTCCATGGCTCCTGTGCCGGAAGCTGAGAGGATCAAGACATCCTGAGAAGTTTGAAAGACATATTTGAGGTCTTCTTTGACCTTTGTAAACAATTCTTGAAATTCAGGAGACCTGTGATGCAAAATTGGTTGTGCAAAACTTGTCACAACAGATTCAGGAAGGACCGTTGGGCCCGGAGTCAGCAAATAAGATTTTTTCATGGGAAAATAAGCGCGCATTGCAGTCAATTCTCTCTTCTATTTCTTTTAAGGTTTATGAAAAGGTTTTGTGTGGCAAACTCTCTGTTCGTCCAGCAGGCGTGATGAGCACATAGTCTAGCTTGCGCTGCAATTCACGAATGTTGGCCGCTCCAGCGTAAGTCAATCCCGACCTTAATCCACCAATGATATCTGCAATGATGGCTTCCTGATCTTCTTTATAAGGAACTCTAGTAGCTACACCCTCTGCCGTTTTCCAGTCGCCCATAGGTCCCATAAAATTTTCTTGAGCTTCGCGAGAGGCCATTCCTCGATACTCTTTATATCGCTGACCTTTTTCATCCGTTTTGACTTCAC
>CAZXHL010000045.1:0-19177 GCA_964640545.1 uncultured Bacteriovorax sp.
CCCTCAGTTCAGATCACGGACACCTGGGGCAACGATGTGGATGCAGCCCAGACCATTACACTTGCAGTCCATACTGATGCTGGGTGTAACACAGCGGCTGAGACGCAAACACCAAGCGGAGTAGACGCCATTCCAGCTGGAACAAACATCGAAAACAGCAATGTTAATGGTCTCGCTACTTTTTCTGACTTCGCTTACAATCGAGCTCGCAGTATCTATCTAAGTGCCAATTCAGGTGGCCTCACCAAACTTTGTACTACGAATCCAATAGAGCTATTGGCCGACAATCCGCAAACCTTGGTACAAACAAATTCATTACCAACAGGCGATATTGGAGCTCACGAAAAGATTACGGCTCCCGTATTAAAAATCACTGATGAATGGGGCAACTCGATCAAATCAGGATACAGCATCTCTCTAGAAGCTCGCGCTGGCAGTACTAGCTGCGCAGCCACCCCCCCGGCAACTCGAAGCCTCGAAAACGCCAGTGGCCCCCTTTCAAACGGAACCGTAAGCTTTAGCAGTCTTTACTACCGAGAAGCTGAAGAGATCGACATCCTTGCAGAAACTGACGCCAGCGGAGTTGCGGACATCTGCCTAGGAACTGTCAACATCGTACCAGGACCGGCGAGCAAGTTAGCGTTCAACAGCCAACCTGCAACGGGTCCCACGCCAGCAGACCAAAACTTTAGCGACGACGGAGTCGACGTAATCATCACCGATGACTGGAACAACCGCGTTGTCGATAGCCAAAAAGTTGCCCTTCGTGTGCATGAAGCCGCAAATTGCAACGGTTCTCCATCATCTGCAGAGTTCCTCGGAGGAACTGCCACGGATACCGTTGCAGGCGTTTCCACGTTCTCATCACTATTTTTCAGAAAGACGGCCTCCGTTCTTCGACTCGAAGCCTTCGTAGACAATAACTCTGATGGAACACCTGACTCCGACTCACTAGACAGCGCCTGTTCCGACAATTTCCAAATCACTCACGGACCTGCTTACAAGATTCGCTACCTCAGCGGTACAGACCCCATTTCTGGCAATAAAAAAGTAGGCGTCAATTGGCCTGGTTTCGACTTAGAGGTCGTAGATGCTTGGAACAATAGATTTACCAGTGGCGGAGCTGTCACCATGGATGTTGAAGTTTTCACTGATGCAACTTGTGAGACGCTACATGAATCGAGCACCACAACTCCCGAGGGACAACCCAAGATAAGCTACGGTGCTATCTCTACCATCTCTGGCGTGGCCTCTGTTAGCTCATTGAACTACCGGCTTACAGGCGAGGGTTTGTATTTTGGTATCGACTCCGGCAATACAACGATCACAGAAAGTCTATGTAGTAATTCCTTCACTTCTATCTCGGATACAGCAACCAAAATTATTTGGAGTCAATCACCTGGAGCTACAGGCCATAATGCGGATGCCCCTCTCAACAACAACCCCATTCTTAATTTGAAAGATATCTACGGAAACCTGCTCACAGAGGTGAAATCCGTCCAGATCCAAACCTACACTGATGCTTTGTGCACTAGCATGACATCGCCTGTTGTCGAAAATGCCACCAAAGACTCGAATCAGAATGGAAATGTGAACTTTGGAAATTATACGATCCGTACTGCCGAAACTTATTATTTAAGAGCTATCGTTGGTGGCGTTGATACACTCACGGATTCCTGTCTAGGAAATTCTGTCACAGTAGACCCAGGAGCTGTAGCAAAATTAGCATACACCGTAGACCCCACAAATGGTGACGCCGGTATTTCATTAACGACGCAACCATCTATTGAAATTTACGATGCCCACGATAACCTAGCAACTAACTCCGCCGATTTGAATGTCGACTTCTCCCTGCACACAGACTCAAGCTGTACAGCTGGAAGTATTGTTGAATTGGCTCCAGATGCAAGTACCGATGCCGTTACCTATGACTCACTGCTGACATCTTCTGGAACTGCAACGAGTAGTAATCTAACTGTGAATGCTGCGGGCGACGAGCTTTATATTGCGGCCTACTTAAGCTCAAATAGCTCTGTCAGAGATTGTTCACAGTCGATAATTATCAAGGGCGGAACTCCAGCAGAAATCACAGCTCCTACCTTTACTTTTGCAAGTCCACTCAAAGCTGACACGGCTTTTACTTTTCCGATTTTTTCCCTCAAAGATATTTATGGAAACCCGACAGTCGGCGTGAGCAGAACCGTAGAACTCATACCGTACGACGATTCAGCTTGTACGTCGACACCGTCGGCTACCGGACCTATTGAAGGAAACAGAAGTAAAGCTAGCTCCACAGGAACTTTCAATTTTTCAGGGCAAAATATTTTTTATACTCTCTCGGGTGCCGTAATTTATTGGAGAGCGCAATGGACAGGAGACCCCGATGTCAACGTCTGTCTACCAAGCTCCACAACGATTATTCCTGGAGACCCATCAGTTATTGAGTTCACGGCCCAGCCTGTCAACGGAGATGCGGGGGTCGCACTTACGACGCAACCCACAGTGGAACTTCGCGACTCAAAAGGCAACGTCGTTTCTAACTCACAGGGTGTCACCCTGACCCCTATGACTACGAATGACTCAACATGTGTTAGCGGAACTACGCTTGCGAATGATAAATTTGATTATACTGATAAAGGCACAACGTCATTCAATGCGGGATCGTTTACTTCCTCCGGCTTTAATATCACAAAAAAGAGTGAAGGGATGCCCTATCGCATCAAAGCGACATCGGGACTCATCAAGGGATGCTCCACCTCTTTCACAATCGCTCCAGGACCAGCCAATGATATTGCGATCACAAGCACCTTGCCAAGCAACTATAAGGCTTCGAATTCCTTTAACCTCACCGCAGAGATCCGAGACCAGTATGGCAACATCATTAACTCAGCCTCGGGCTACAACCTAGTAGCCGAAGCTTTCCCAGATGGGTCTGGTTGTACGGGCGCACCTTCGACCGCTGTTCTTCCATCCACCGCCAATTCCCCAGGCGCGTCGGCCTATAACAATAACTCTGTGGCAGTTAGTACCGGAAACGTTACCTTCAGCAACTTTGCCTACAGACTTTCTGGAACTTACGAAATCGGAGTGAAAGCCTCGAACGGATCTCTCACAGCCGCCTGCTCAGCATCTAATGCTCAAGATCTTACCGTTAAAGCTGCCAGCCCAAACAAGGTCAGCTTCCCATCCTTATTCAATTCCCCGGTAGCGACCAATGCCGATGACGTTCTATCAAATGTTGATTTTTCCGTTTATGACCCGTTCGGCAACCTAAACGACGATGCTTCATACCAAATTGACTTGGAGCTTCGAACCTGGAATACCGGCTGTGATACGGATCCAGGAGCCGCGACTCAAGCCTTACTCGCACACACACCCGGGAATCTTGCCACCAGCGGTGGTGTAGCTCGAGCCGATAGCCTAGATTTTAGAGCATCAGGGCAGTGGGGTCTGCTTGCGACAGTTAACGGGTTCGCATCGACAGCCACCTGCTCTGACAATCCCATCAACGTAAGCCCTGGAGCTCCCGATAAACTTCGTTGGTCAGAACAACCCTCTGTTTCAGGATCCCTAACTGCGGGAGTTGACCTCAATGGAAACGGAACATTGCCTGTGGTTTTTGTTGCAGACCAATATGGAAACTTTGTAGGAGCTTCGGGATCTGGAAAATCCATTGACCTTGTTGCTTATGATAATGGAGGGTGCACAACACCATCCTCAACTGTCACCAACCCAATGGCTAACGGAACCACGGTAGCCAACTTAACAAGTGCGTTCGAGGTCACGGGAACTACGATAGCTGGCACTTCTACAGCCACCTCTCTTTTATTGAAGAAATCAGGAACCTATTACTTCAAAGCTTCTGCAAGCGGACTTACTGAAACTCCTTGTTCTACCTCTATCGAAATCACTCCTGATTCATTTAACTTCCTACGAATTCGAAGCGAAGCCGGCAACAATGGCTTTGAAATTCAAGACGGCGAAGACTACGTCAACACTTACCCGACCTTCTTCTCCGCGGGATACGACCAATTCGGGAACTTCATCGGAGACCATAGCGTTGCATGGACACTATATACGACAGCAGCACCCGGGACTCCGCTATCAGCAGCAACACTTAGCAACACCTCAGGAGTACAAGCTACTGTGACTTCTGCCGCTGGAGCTGGTCGCTACAACATCAAGGCTGTTTCAAATTCCAATGGAACTAAAACGAAACAGCTCAATAACTTTGGAATCATTTTAGAAACTCCAGCATCATTTCTTGTAACGCTAGACCCAGCGCCATCTACTGATTCTAATTCCAATTCGATCAACGATTACCTTGCCAATCAAGATATTCAATTGACGATCACTGCGAAAGCTGGAGCTGGTGGAACAGGCAACACAGTGACTAGCTTCCAAGGCCAGAAAGCTATTCGCTTCACTCACAACAACGGCACCACAGAGGTAAAGAGTGGTTGCGGCGGAAGCTATACTCAATCCTTTCCTACTCAAGCTATATTATTTAGCTCGGGAGTAGGTCGAATCTCGACGGCTGATGGCAACGCTTTAAAGCTCAAAAAAGCCATGAATGGAGTGTGGATTACGGCGACCAACACCACCGGCACCTCATTTGCTGGAACATCAAACACTTTTGAAATCGCACCGGATTCAGCAACAACTTGTTTGAGAATCGTTGATGTAAACGGTGCCATTATTGCCAACAATGCTGGACTCTCTGACCAACAAATCACAGCTAAGCTTGGCAACGTTGATAGTTACGCCAACTTTGTGGGCTTCGAGAGCGCCTTCTGGGAATCCACAGGTAGCCTCTTTGGACTACTGCAAGGCAATCCAGATGAGGACTCTCTAACCACGAGCCTGAAGAGGCTTAGAAGAGGTAGCGCCACCCTTATCGCGAAACTCGCATCGGACGACAGCCAAACAGCTTCTGTTGACCTCTCACTTACCGCCGATCCTTCAGACCCCACATGGACTTCCGCTACAGTCGTAGACGGCAGCTCACTTTTAAACTCCAACTCTGTAAAAGCGGTTCGAGTCTTTGATGCCTTTGATCCAGCAATCAATAGTTTTGACAATGATTGGAAATATGACAACACCAAATCTTGGTATCTGGAAAATGCTGTCACCAATATTCGCTCCAGCAAACGAGAGTTCCCAAATCGGGTGATGCTCATTGGAACTGAGTTTGGTTTGGACTTCATTGACATGACCACGCACAAACTTTGGATGAGAGCGAATAGCGGATTAGGCAACATGATTGACTCTGCGAAAGGCAGACCAGTTAGCATTGCAGCTGGAGAGAGAAAAATCTTCATTGCCCAGAGAAACTCCGTGGGTTCAGCCGGAGCTTTTCTTCTTATAGACTTCAAGAGAGACAGGGTTTTAAGGTTCACAGCTTCTGGAGTTCAGAGTCGAGATATCGCGGGAAGAAACACCGGTTCTTGGACCTCCGAGGGGTCTTTTACTTCTTTAACAGATGAGATTGTCAATGACATCACCTACACTCAGTTCAACGGAAATGAATATGTAGCTCTTGCGACCAATGCAGGAGTTCAGCTGTTCGAAATCATAGATAGCAATGATGCGTCGACCTTTACAATTCAATCGGCTCAAATAGCGACCACAAATGTCGTACAAGCCATAAGTCTGGTTTCGGATGGAACTCTTTATTTCGGCGAAAAGAATGTTGGACTCCACAGGGCTCAAATCTCAAGTGCTACTTTTGCGTCTGATCTAACTGGGGCCTTGACGACCGATC
This sequence comes from uncultured Bacteriovorax sp., assembly GCA_964640545.1. Classification (GTDB taxonomy): domain Bacteria; phylum Bdellovibrionota; class UBA2428; order UBA2428; family UBA2428; genus JBGSZX01. Next base: position 5,765 of record CAZXHL010000045.1, read on the forward strand.
GCACTTATAACTCAAATGCGGGCCAAGGCTCTTTGACTACATTAGACTTTTCTGACATTGATGTCTTAAAGGATTCCTCTCTTACCACAGGCGAAAACTTGATTGTGATTGCGACCAACAACGGCCTTTCTACTATTCATGAGAACGTAAGTCAGAATACTTCTGAAAGTCGTCACTTCACCTACAAAGGTGCTGGACAGGAATTCTTTGGTAAAGTGGCGGAGTTTGATGGTGTTAATGATCACATCAAGATATTAGACAAGGCTTCAACTCCTGACGATGCCGGGACAATGGACTTCTGGTTTAGGACTGACACGGAAATCAATTCTTCACTAATCACGCCTAAGACCCTTGTCTACAAAGGTACCGGGGGTAATGGATCTGTTCCTCAATCAACTTCTGGAAACTGGACACTACGATTTGAGTCCGATGGTAAGCTCGCTTTCTATCTAGGACTTGGTATTTTCGACACGCCTCTAAAAGTTCAATCAAGCACCAATGAATGGTATGCAGGTACACAAACTCATATTCGAGTTTCTTGGGAATGGACAAACGGAACCGACTCCACGCCAGACACTTCTGATGACGAGCTTCAAGCTAGCATTTGGGTGAATGGCGTTCTTGAAGGTGGGACAACTATCGTCTCAGGGGATCGCGCCAACTTCGCAGCCAATACGGCCCCGATATTCATTGGTGGTGCCGACTCGAATGCTGATGGTATTGCAGACAAAGAATTCTTTAAAGGGGCTCTCGATGAATTCTTCTTAGGAGAAAATGCCGCCAATGGAGGCGATTTTGTTTCGAACTTCGTGCCTCCAAGCCAACCTTATTCTGACGGGACCTCTAACTATCCTTATACTGGCGCGGGATCTGAGGCTGTTACCGTTCTTCATTTTGATAGCATATGGGATTCTGGAAGCACAACATACGGTGTAGCCGTAGATTCTTCAGCTAATTCTCCAGAAAACGCTTCTTACAGATCTGGAGCTACGAACACCCTTCCTATTCTCTCTGGCCTTAGCCGAGAACTATCGTCGGTTAGAGGTGTCGCAGATAGCTCCAACCCGACCATCATGGGGCTTACGAAAGATGGTTTGACGGAACTCCTTAATGCTAGAGATGCAGTGCCAGCGGTAGGTCAAACAAGCAACTTGGACGGTGTAGGTATGGACGTGTACCATGTGAACAGTCCCACATCGAGTGACATTGTGCTTCTGAGAAGAAACACTAGTGTCATCAACATTAGGCGCTAAGTTCAATCAGGTTCTGAAAAAGACTCCAATAACTTCTGAAATGCTTTAAGCCTTTCAGAAGTCTTCGTAGAATCGATACTTTCTAAATTTTTCAAAACTTGTTTCGATCGAAATTTTGGCAAGCGGTCCCAATTCATCTCTTTCATAAAACTTTCTACGGCCCGATCTAGTTCCACATGTATATCTTCTTGAGACAAAAACTGAGGCTTTCCGGAGAGAAACTCTACCAAATAGATTCCTCTCGAATCAGACTGAGTCCATTCTTTAAAGAGACTTTTAAGCTGAGTATCTAAAATTTCGGAATTCCAAGCTTCCATAGCGGACATCACAATCATCTTTTGCTCATCGCCAAATTCTACAAACTTTTGAGACACAAAGTCTCTAGCTCTTTGAGAATCCACCAAAAAACTACCCAGGTTTCGCAAAAGCAGGTTTTGAGAACTGCGAGACATCTCCTCAAACCAAAGCTCGAGGGCATCTAAATACAGTTCAGCATCCTGATATTGTGCAATTCTTTGAAGTGCCAAAACCGTATCAGTCTCTTTACGTCCCCCAATCAGAGCATCCTTTTCGCCAAGAGCCTTTTTGATGAATTGTAGATCTTGAGTTTTGACCTCCTCTGGACTTGGCTCCCGACTCAACCAAAATAGCGCCCCTATCCCCAATATCGCAGCCCCAATAAGTATTGCTTTTGTTCTCATATCTTTACTCAAGCTTAACATTCGCCTATCCGATAGAGTCAATATGAGACGCGAAATCGCTATGCTAACGGAATGGGCCTGGATTGACGGAGTTTTGACGCTTTCTGATGAGAGTATCGAAAGATTCGCACAAAGCCTCGCCACAAGCCTTCAGAAGCTTCACTCCACTAAGTTTGGCTGCATGCAGAGTTCGGTAAACTCTCTGAAAACAGATGTCGAACAAACCATGCAACGCCTCTCATACGGTGGCCGCAAACCTCAGGACCTCCACCCTAAACGAGCCGCATATATAAGAGAGAAGTTTCAACAAACAAGTCTCGCCGCCTGAATTTAAACTGTGCGCGGTAAAAAGTGGAAAAGCCACCTGGTCACCACATCTCAATGATTCTAAATATTTGATTTACTTCTCAAGACAGGGGGCGCTCCGCCCCCCTCTTGCAAGTTGGCACTTGCAATTCACCCCGATAGTCTTGAGCGCAAATCAAATATTTAGAATCATTGAGGTGTTATAACGTGGCTTTTTGGAGTTTCCACTTTTTACCGCGCACAGTTTAAATTCAGGCAGCGATGACAAAAATTGTCACGGCACTGTAAAATCTATTTCCTACTCAAATCCCTCTCCGCAAGTTTTAAGTGCATGAGAGCGCTGGCACGCTAATAGCATTGTGATAGCTGAGGTTTATGTTGTTATGAAAAGTTCACGCAGATGTTCGCCCTGGTCTATTTTAAGTGCCGTAATGATTTTATCACTAGCTCATTGTTCAGATGCAGCCCTACGGTCTGCTCTCTATGAGCCCTACCCCAATGAAGATACGGCTGTGCCCCCAAGCATTGAAGAATTCTTTGGGAAAAAAGATGAAAACTCCAGTGAGACATCTGTCGCGTCGGACAAAAACAAAGCAACATCCCTTGCCCTACCCCCTAACAGTGACGACCCGTTTAGCCGGGTTGACCCAAACTCCCCTAAGCCGGCTGAGCTCGCGGCTCTCGCCTTCGAAAAAGCCTGGGATCTTTCCATTGAAAATTCATCAGCTCTAGCAGAAGCTCTTAGCCACTTGTCTTCGGTTCCTAGTTCAGCCGACGATAGCCAGCTCGACATTTCAAAATTGGTCCTTAGCATCAATCTCAAAACGACTCGAATTGATCGCGATGCGGGAGAGCGACACCTCAGAGGTGAGCTTGTGTTGGAACAACCTGAGGGCCGAAACGGTCAGGCTGTGGAGCTTGTCCTAAGAAATATTGGACCAGTGGTTTATACCGCCACACCAAGCCATGACCTTATGCAGGCAAGATTTAGAATCAACAGCAAGCTTAGCCTTAAGCTTGAACTCAGCAGGTACCCGACCTTTAAATTCGAGGACATCAAAAACAACCCTTGGAGCGGAACGATAAGTATCGTCGATACATATTCAAGAGGCTCTAAAGAAACGAAAGTCGGAAAAATTACAGGATACGTGTTGCCCCTAAAGTGATCAATCTTTAGACAGCTGCCTGTTAGTTGTTAAGACACCTCATTTGAGAAGCCCCAACGGAATACAAATAAATCTATTTGTTTCAAGCACTTAAGCACATCGCCAATCTTCTGGCATACCCCCTGCATGATAGGGGTCAGAGGATTTTAAGGGCTATGAGAACACTAAAAAACAGAAAGATTTTTCCAGCTATCATGCTTCTGGCATTGGCAGCTTGTGGAGCACAAATCGAGGAAGACGGAACTGGTGGTAATTCCAACAGTTCAACCGGCGTACCTGCCGGATCCCTCAGCTCTGTTCGGTATTGCACCGACAACGAAATCACAGCCTCAAGCCAATCAAAACTATCTGGATTCTTCAGTACTATAGTTAGTGGCCTCGAAGGCGCTCCTACTTTCTGCCACGAATTCAACGGCGTTGGGAACAATGTCGATGCCAACCTAATGATTGAATACGAAGATCGTTACGGGATTCGTTCTGTGAAATTTACTTCTGAAAGTGTGATCGCCAGCCAGGTTAACACTGTAAACAACGAAATCATTGCCGAAGCTATCTTTAGAGATGGATACGGATTGGTAAAAATCATCGCTAGAGGCCCTGAATCTACTGGAGTTCTTAGCGGTCAGATTCGTTACTACAATTTTCCAAGCTTTGAAGAAGCGTTAAACGATGCGATTGAAGCAATTCGAGAAGAATGCCAAAGCGGAGAAAAATCCGTCTATGAGTGCCTTGGTTACACTTACCCAACACATTGGTGGAACCAGCCTGTTCACACAACAGAAGGTCAGCAGATGCTAGAAATGGCGAAAGAATTTATGAGAACGGGTTCTGGAAAGTACACGGTTCTCGGAGCAATAGAATTGGATATCGGTCAAACAACTTGGCCGTTTTAATTAGTTAGATAATTTTTTGAGGGATTTGAGGGGAAATGAAAATGAAAAACTTTAAACTTATAAGCAGAATGTTAGGACTATCAGCCCTACTTATGTTGAATGCTTGTGGTGGGGATGATGACCTCTACAACAATCAATACTACAACAGCTTAGCTCAAGCCTGCGGCACTAATATGCCGATGAACTCTGCCTACACACAAACGGTGCGCGGCCAAGAGGCTGGTGGCGGATTGCTAGATCTGATGATTTACGGAGATGGTTCTGGCGCAGTTGGTGCTATTGGAGAACTGTACATTCCCAGCTTAGACGCTATTGGAATCTTCTCCAATCAATTGGGCTCTCAGTATTTCGACCCCAACTACTACAACGGTGGCTACATCGACAACTACTACGGTAATACAAACGGTCAATACGGGAATAACTATTACAATGGTAACGTAGGCGGGCAGTTGCGAACTTGCGTCAGCTCTAATGGAATATCTGGCTACATGGAAACCGACGGAGTTGCTGATAGAATCTCTATCCAACTTCAAGGCTCTAATGTGAGCTTAGTTCCAGACAACACAAGCTATGCTCAGCCGACGATACAGAATCAGTACATCGATGGCGACTGGATCCTATCTGTAGGTGGTCAAGGTTCTGCAAGATTGTCATTCTAATTTAGATTGAAAACTTGAGAAGACTCGCCTTATATAAGGCGGGTGATTCTCGTACTCAGCACCCTCTCAACTATCGCACGCTGCCTGGTCATAGATAAGACTAAGCAGCGTGTTTTGTTTTTTAAGGAAATCAAACAAGAGACCGGACAGTCTTTGTCCGATGAACTATCCAAGGTACTTACTGAACTTCTGAAGGAAGCCGATCTCGAACTCAAAGACTTTCATGCGATCTATGTATTCACGGGCCCCGGTGCCTTCACCGGTCTCCGAATCGGAGTGAACTTTGCTCGCGGCTTAGCGATGGCTGCGAAAATCCCCCTTCTCGGCCTTCCAACTTCATTGATTTCAGAAGAAGACTTCTTCATCCCGATGCGCCCTCTTATCGCTCGAGAGATGGATGCGAATGAGCTACTCGAATCCAAGATGGAGTTCCTAAGAATTTCTCAGGATGGATCGAGCGATTTGGAAAAACCAAATAGGAATTCAAGCATTAAAGGAACTAAAGAAAATTGGATATGGCCATCAGACCAAGAAGTCTTGGCCGCACTCGGCAAGAGCAGCTCTGAAAATCAAGCCATAGATATTAACTATGGGATCAACCCAAAAATTTCTGGGAAAGTCGCAGCCCACTAAACTAGCTACAGCCAGGTCCAAGCATTGAAGTTATGCCGGACTCAAACCCAAGAACATCAAGATTGATTCGATCACAAGCAAGCCTGACCAAATGGCAAATGTTGATGGAATCGCTCCCGGCTGTTTCATCGCCAAAACCGCATTCTTCAACATTTTCGCTAGATAAAAAAGGACAACAAACTCAATGAACATCAAAGCGATAGCGTTAGAAAGGAAGAACCCCAGGAGTACCCCCCAATGCGCATAGGCCGAGAAGATCAGAATTCTAGAAAACTTTATTTCTTGCTCAAGCCCCCAAGCTTTAACGAACAAGTAGACCAGTGAGCTAAAAAATACGATCTTTAGCACCGCCATCAACGGAGCGAAGATCATAGGAAAATACAAAATGTTTAATACAACCCAAAAAACAAAACCCAGAATGCCAGCTTCATCATTCGGCATTGAGCCAGAAAGCTGAGGCTGATTTGCCATCGCCCTCATAAGCTCATCAAACACGGTGCTAATCCCTGAGGCAAAAACCTGTGCAGTCTGGGGCATCCCAGCAAAATCTCTCAAAGTCACAATCAGGACAAAAACAAAAATGCCTTTAAACAAGAGCCAGTTCGAAGCTTTCATCCAGGAATCGCCAATAAGGGTGTCTGCAAACAAAAATGGATGGCGTAAAAAATGAAAAAGGTCCTGAAATGGATGAGAACGATTTAATACTGGTTCCACTTCAAGACCTCACTCTCATTAGGCTACGATAGACTTTCTACGTGCCGCCTTGACACCAAACACAATAAACAAGCCTGCAACAATCAACACAAATCCCCAAACTTTCCGAATGTCTTGGACCGTAATTTGAAGGTAAGTCTGACGAATGTCTTTGGGCCGAATCCCTATCAATTCCTGATCTTGCAAAAGATAGTTTACTGAGTTGGAAAACAAATCAATATTCCCCGCATTTTTAACCACACCGTTTACAACGAAAAGATCATTCGAGAAAACAATCTGCCTAGCCACAGTGACCGCAGCTTTCTTGGCCTCATACTCCTCGTGAGTCTGCCCAATATGATCCATATGATTGTGTCCACTATGATCGTGCCCACCATGATCATGTCCATCGTGAGAGTCTTGAGCATAAGCGCTTGGGAAAAGATCAAAATTAAAGTTGAAGGAACTTTGATTGTCTTCTCCTCCGTCTTCAACGGTCGGTTTTTCTGGGGAGGTTTCCGCCGCAGGCTTCATGTTTCTTTCAATCAAGATCGCAATCGGAAGAGGTCCCTTAATGTCGGTGCCTGATGGTGTGATGTCTCGAATGCTTTTGATGTCGCCCGATTTCGCATAGGTGCGCGCCTCCGAAGAGACAAAAGTCTTAACCGTGAGTCCTGATTTTGTCTCTACAGGAACTCGAATTGAAGTGGTCTCAGGAAACAATGTGGTGATTCCAAACGATTCCGTAACATCAACATCATTAGCGTAGTTTCGAGTCCCAATAACCACTGGGTTTTGTCGGCTATAGGGGTCCACAAGCAAATCGTTTCTAAGTTCGACACCGAATTCTTTGAGAGATTGCTTCCACTCACTTGGAGTACGCGGCCCGAATAGATTCAGCATCGCTCCTCCCTTTTCTGCAAAAACTTCGATCATCTTCAACTCTCGCTCAAGCGGAGCATTCTTTGGTCCAACGTTTACAAGAAGCTCACACTCCCCTGGAATTTTCTCAACACTAACTAGAACGGTTTCTTTCACCAAATAGTTAGACCCCTCGAGTGACTCTTTCAGGGTCTTCAAGCCCTGAGGACCAGAGTCTGAAATACTAGACTGACCGTGCCCGGACACAAAACAAAGCGTCTTCTTCTGACCTTTAATCGCCTGAATGATGGCGTTTGTGATCTGTTCCTCTCCTTTGTTGTCGGAGAAGTTCTCGACGCGAGATTCCCTACCAGACTTTACGGCCTTGATCACGATGATGTTGTCTCGCTTAATATTGTCCGCCTCTGCTTCTGCGCTAAACTCATTGGGATTGAAAATTTCTAGTTTCAATTTCCCGTTGGCTGCGATTTTATAATTTTCAAGCACATCCCTAACATTCAAGTTTGGCGACATACGAGTGACGTTGGTCGAATAAACTCTCATCAAGACTTCACCCTCTAGGCCGCCAAGAATCTTAATGGTTTGATCACTTAAAGTATGCAGCTGATTGGCCGTAAGATCTTTCTTGATATTTTTCTTAACCGCTATCCAGTTGATGAAACCCAAAATGAGAAACGAGGCTAAGGCCATCATAACCAAACTAAGTCCAAACTGGGTGCTTCTTTGTTTGATCCATAATTTTAATCGATCAAGACTAAAGACAAACCATAAAATGAGCCCCACCACCGAAAGACCGAGCAATACAAGATACGAAATGCCATCAATGGCGAAGGAAGGGAAGAACGCCCATACAACGACAATTCCAAATAAAGACCCAAGAAAAAGACGGGATCCAACTTTTGCTAAATTCATTTCTAGGCCCTCCAAGAACGGCTCTCAATGGAGCGATTAGTTAGGAACAAAAAGAAGACAATATAACTAAGGAACATCACGACCGACTTCAGCTCAAGACTTCCCTTGGCGAAGGTCGTAAACTGCTCACTTACCGACATCTGCTTGATGACTTGCTGAAGCACCCCCGTGGTCGACTCAGACCAGATAGAAATCAAAGTCAGTCCAAAAATACTAAAGAAGGTAAAGACCAAGGCGATCAACTGACTCTCCGTCACACTAGACCAGAAGGTTCCGATTGAAACATAGGTTAGAGAAATGAGAACCAATCCAATGTAGGTAGAAACCACAATCCCCAGATCCGGCCCCGCACTCTGTGCGCCTTCTTGGCTAAAGAAAAACAGGAAGGACGGAAAAACCAGAGTCATCGCCAGCATAATCAATACGATACTCGCCGCGCCCCAAAACTTTGCGAGAACCAAATCCATAGTTTTCACAGGTGACGTCATGAGAAGCGAAAGCGTGTTCTGTGATGACTCCGTCGTGAAGAGTCTCATAGTAAAAAACGGAATCATGATGAGCAAAAGCACATGTGTTTGGGAGTAGAAAGCTTCAGCCAATCGATCGATCGTGATCTGAGGGGATGCTGCAAACTGAGATTGCTGCGTGTACATTAAATAACTTTGCAAGAAAGAGTTGAAGACAAGCCCCATAAAGAAGACAAACATGCCAATAAACACATAAGCCAACGGGGTGTAAAAATAACTTCTGAATTCTCGCTTGAATATGGTGTTAAAAGTTCTAAACATTTCTAAGCTCCCTCCCTCTCGCTAAACATTTAGCTGAGTGTGTGCAATGCTTTCACCAGCTACAATTTTTAAATAAGCCTGTTCCAGAGTGTCTCCACCACTATTAGCCGTAAGATTTTCGATCGTATCGTTCACCATAACTTTGCCATGGTTAATCAACAGAACCTTTTGGCAAGTCATAACGACTTCTGGAAGAATGTGTGTAGACAAAATCACGGTATGAGTTCCCGAAAGGTCTTTGATCAGATTGCGGATCTCAACAATCTGTACCGGATCCAATCCAACCGTCGGCTCATCAAGAATCACAACTTCCGGGTCATGTACCAAAGCTTGGGCAATACCCACCCGTTGTTTAAAACCCTTGGAGAGAGTGCCAATGATTCGCTTGGCGTTAACATGCAAAGCACATCGATCCATGACGTAATCGACTCTTTCTTTTCTTTTTGCACTGGGAACCAATTTCAAGTCCGCAACGTATTCCAAATATTCTCGAACACGCATTTCCAAATACAAAGGAGGTAACTCTGGTAGGTAACCAACTCTCTTCTTCACTTCCATCGGCTCTTCGAAGACGTCGAAGCCGGCAACCTTCACACTGCCCGAAGTCGCTGGCATGTAAGCACTGAGTATTTTCATAGTGGTTGATTTTCCAGCACCGTTGGGACCAAGAAGCCCTAAGATGTCTCCCTTCGGAACATCAAAGGACAAGTCCTGTACGGCTGAGAAATCCCCGTAGTTTTTCACAAGATTTTTAACTTCAATCATGGGTTCCTCCAAAATAATCAATGATTTGAGCATCCTAAGTGTCAAGCTCCCCACGTTTAAAGTCAAGAGCTCCTCACCTATTTTGAAATTCCGGGTTACAATGAAATTCTGACATAAGGAAGCTTAAGTTTTGGAAGTTGACGTACTCGAACTCTACAAAAAATTTTTGGTCCCCATGACACCTGAACCCGCGGTAGCGGGGATCTTGTCTGTGATCATGTCTGGCGGTGAAACCACTCAGGACATGGCAGATGTCGTTGCGCGCGATCCTGAGATATCCGAATGGCTCAAACTCACCCTTAGCAGAATGGGACGTAGTGGCAAAAATCAATCGCTTGAATACATGGTGTCAATCCTGGGGATGAACCGCGTGCGCAACTTGGTTATAGGACGCCATGTCGAACGCAGTCTTGTCTCCGAAGAAAATAGTGTGCTTGGAAAGCTTATTGCCGAAAGAAGCAAAAATGCTTCATCAGGGAAAGACGAAGAGCCAGAAGACGAAGAAGCAAAAATCATCCCGGAGCTATCTGATTTTTCGAAATATATCGCCTTTGCTCAGAGAGCTGAGAACGTGGCCGTCGAACTAAAGTACTCACATCCTGGGCAAGCTTATGCGGGTGGCGTACTGTTTGACTACTTAGCGACCTATTTCAAGCAGATTGAAGATTTCGACAAAAAAGTCCAAAACCCCATGTTCCAAAAACCTGAACGCTATATTGAGAATATTTTCAATGATGGCTTACGTTGTGCTGTGGCTGCTGATGAAGTGATTCGCTTCATCTCGATCACCTACCAAAAAAATGTCTTCTTGAGCTCTCTCGTTCGCAACATCGGGAAGTTGATCCTATTGGCTTATGACCCCAAAGGATTCGAGCGCACTCAGAAGAACTACGAAGAGGCGATCGCGAAGAACATTCCAGCCAGAAAGCATGAGTTTGAAGAAGACGAGTTCGACTTTGACCACGCCCAAATCACGGCGCTATACGTGGGCCGTGCCTCTTGCTTTAGAGGTATCGAAAAAAGTTTGGACTACCACCACAACCCTCGCCTTCTTAAGTCACGCGACAAAGAACTTCATGCTCTCTCCAGTGTCTTAAGGCTAGCAGGCCTTTTGGTGAACCAATACCAAGAGTTTCGAAAGCAAGAAGCGGACATCGGGAAGATGCCCGATGCGCGAATCACGAATAGTGAGTCCTACAAATTTTTACGGCTCACCAATGACGAGTGGCAAGAGGTGAAAAATGCCTATGCCATGAATCTCATGCGCACAGGCCTATAGTATTTTTTTACTGTGCGCCGGGAAGAGTTGGTTGAGCTGGCTATCAATGGAGCTTTCCGAAATGATTTTATTTTAAATATTTGAGTTTATGAATAGGACTATGGGGGTGAATTGCAGGCAGCAGCCTGCAAGAGGGGGGCTGCGCTCCCCCTCGTCCTGTGAATAAATTCAAATATTTAAAATCATTTCGGAAGGATTCAAAGTTAGCTCTACCAACTCTTTCCGGCGCACAGTTTAAGCTACATTGAGTTTGAGACGCTCGACCTGAGCCTTTAAGAGCTCAATCTGGCTGTCTTTTTTATCCATCTGTGAATTGATAGACTTGTTTTGTTCCTGCAGACGTTTTGCTTTGTCTGTCACTTCTTTCAGCGATTCTTTCAAATCAGCATCCGTAAGTGGCTCACGGCGCTCTTTCATCAAACGTTTTACATCGTCCGACAACGCCCGCGAAACCGAAGCACTTTCGTGTAACTCTCGCTGAAGTTTCTCTATCATTTTGTGCAGCTCAGCGATGTCTTCACTCAACTCTCCAGACGGAACAATGTCACTTGCGGAGTAGTTAGGAACTGGATCTCCATGAGCATTAACTGGTGCAGCTGGAGCCACCTTCGTGGGTTTGGAACTTCTCTCGCCAGCCAAGTGCAAGCCCTCGACACCAGAGTCTTGAGCCCTCACCTGATCCTCGATCTTTTGAGGCTCGACAGGCTTCACAGCTTTAGCAGTAATCTTTTCAGGCTCTGACGGGTTGTCGTCCGGCGAATCGCCAACAATAGACGGTTCGAACATTGCTTTTTTCTGAACTGGCTTCTCGCTAGAAACGGGCACCGACATCAAAGCATCGTCCATCTCTTCGGTCGGATGAGCAATCGCCCAAGCAAAGCTATAAGGATCATTGATGCCCTTTGCACTTTTAGCAAAGGAAATTGAAGTCAGTAGAAACGACTCTGTTTCTCGCCCTTCAAAAGCACTTCCACCAACGATAGCTAAATTGCTACTAATCTTTGCCACATTAAAGAAACCGGTTCGGCTTCCTGTCGCTTTACCTGTCTTAAAAGAAGACAGGGCAGAGAGGAACTCTGCTCGCTCTTCAGCGTGCATTTTCGTCGGATCAAAACTAACTCCAACAATAAGCTTGGCACCATCTATTCCGTAACAAAGCTTAAAGCTATTTACGACCGAAGGCCCCTTCGGAGTGTTTTTCACATGCGAAGCGCTTAGTCCCACAAGTGTTCTTTTTAATTTTTGAATATTCACACCAAATCTAGAAACGAAATTCATCAGCTTTAGAACAAGCTGATTGAACTCTTTGAGACTTGTAATGTTTTCAACAGAAGCCTTTCCGCTTTCCTCAAGGAACAACTTTAGGTTGAGATCCCCACCATAAGTCAAACCATGGTGAATCAAGCCAGCAAGGTAGCTGATATCGATACGATCAACAGATGGAAGAAAGGCCGTGAGGTCATGCGACTCAAAAGGACCTACAGCATCTTCTGGAGCGGGTTCACCGAGCAAATAAACAGCACCTTTAAACCCCCTGGCCCGAACCTTGGTCAAACCATCAAATCCAGGATATTGAGGATGGAACGCGTCAACAACAATGACGACCCCGTCACTGCTTATATGTTCCTCAGGAATGTCTGAGAGTGTTTTGGCTCCGCTGACCTTATATTTCACTCCGAAGCGTTGATGAGAGAGCAGAACTTGCAATCTTGATTGCACTCGCGCGTCTTCTCCCAACACCCATATTTGTCTCATGTATGGCCTATCGACAAGTTGCTCTTTTTTTTTTAAGAAAAAGAGACATTATGAAATTTTTTTTAGACACAGCCATAACCGACGAACTTCGACTAGGTGCAGCAACCGGCCTTGTTGATGGCGTCACTACCAATCCCTCTCTCATCGCAAAAAGCGGAAGAAAAATAACAGACGTAATCAAGGAAATTACCGAAATCATTGATGGTCCGATCAGTGTTGAGACTTTGAGTAACGACTCAGATGGCATGATTAAAGAGGGCCGCGAGTTCATCAAAATGGGCTCAAATATCGTCGTAAAATGCCCCCTAACAGAAGCTGGACTCACCGCAACAAAAGCCCTCTCATCAGAAGGAATCAAGGTCAATGTGACCCTTTGTTTCAGTGCGATGCAGGCTCTTCTAGCTGCAAAGGCTGGAGCGACCTATATTTCCCCGTTTGTTGGACGCCTAGACGACACCGCTCACGACGGCATGAAATTGATCGAAGACATCGTCAAGATTTACAAAAACTACGGTTTCAAAACTGAAGTTCTTGCAGCAAGTCTTCGCCATCCTCTTCACGTCTACCAATCTGCAATGGCAGGCGCCCACGTGGGAACACTTCCCTACAAAGTCTTCAAACAATTGTTCAATCACCCACTCACAACCATTGGGCTTGAGCAGTTTATGAAAGATTGGGAAGCTTCTCAGTCCAAGTAAAAATTACTTGAGCAAATTAGGGTACAATCA
>CAZXHL010000046.1:0-19087 GCA_964640545.1 uncultured Bacteriovorax sp.
AACGGATGAGCAAAAGGCCAAAATTACTGATGAAATCCCAATGTCTAGCCTCGGAAGCGTGGATGACATTGCCAACGCAACGAAATACCTACTGTCACCATTGTCACAATACGTCACCGGTCAGGTGCTGAGTGTCAACGGTGGATTGTATATGTAAGACTATAGTTTAGAACATTGTTTTAAATCGTATTAGACTCTTGGGGACGATTGAACGTCTCTGATAGTTCATAAAAGAAGGAAATATAGAAATGGCACAAGTCGAAGATAAAGTGAAAGACATCATTGTTGAGCAACTAAACGTCCCTGCGGACAGCGTAAATCCAGAAGCATCATTCATTGATGACCTTGGTGCGGACAGCCTTGATATCGTAGAGCTTGTTATGACTATGGAAGAAGAGTTTGACCTCGAAATTCCCGACGAAGACGCAGAAAAAATTAAGTGCGTTGGCGACGTCATTAACTACGTTAAAGCAAAAGCAAAAGCTTAATTAACTGCACAGTTTTTTAATCGCTTTTAGTTAAAAGGTTTGATCATGACCAAAAGAACATTAGCCAACTCTGGTCAGCGTGTTGTTATAACAGGCGCTGGAACAGTGAACCCACTAGGACTCAGTGTAGACGATACTTGGACTAACCTAGTAGCTGGTAAGTCAGGAGCTGGTGATGTCACCGCGTATGACGTTTCTGATCTAGATGTTCGTTTTGGTTGTGAAGTCAAAAATTTCGATGCAACGGCGTATATTCCCAAAAAAGATTTGCGCCGTATGGATCGTTTCATTCACTTAGGTTTTGCGGCGGCCTGCCAGGCCATCGAAGACGCAAAACTAGAATCAAGTGAAGTCGACAAAAATCGAATTGGAGTTCTTCTTGCCTCAGGTATGGGCGGACTCCCGGGAATTGAAGAAGCACATGGCGGCTTCGTCAGCGGCAAACGAATATCCCCCTTCTTTATTCCACAAGTGATTCCTAACATGCTCGCCGGGCAGGTGAGCATTCGCTATGGCTACAAAGGCCCTAATTACTCCATTGCTTCAGCTTGTTCTTCGTCGGCACACGCGATTGGAGAAGCTGCAAGACTGATCGAACGTGGTGATTGTGACATATGTATCGCTGGCGGATCAGAAGCGGCTGTTAGTCGCATGGGGCTTCAAGGCTTTGCTGCTATGAAAGCTCTGTCCACGCGCAATGATGACCCTCAGAAAGCTTCTCGTCCCTTCGATAAGGATAGGGATGGTTTTGTCATGGGTGAAGGCGGAGCTGTGCTCGTGCTTGAATCTTTAGAGAGTGCTGAAAAGCGCGGTGCTAATATTATTGCAGAACTTGTGGGCTATGCCGCAAACTCTGATGCCTATCATATGACTAGTCCAAGTGAAGGTGGCGAGGGAGCTGCAGCTTGTATTGCCCTCGCTCTTGAAGATGCGGCTTTGAAGCCTGAGCAAATCGATGCGATCAACATGCACGGCACATCAACTCCAGCGGGTGATCCAGCCGAATCTCAAGGACTGATCAGGGTCTTTGGCGATCATGCGAAGAAGCTACATTGCACATCTTCGAAATCAATGACTGGGCATTTGCTTGGCGGAGCAGGGGCCTTAGAAGGTCTGTTTTGTGCTCTATACCTTAAGCACCAAAAAGTTTCTCCTACGATCAATCTCGACAATCAAGATGAGGCTTGTCCTTTGAACTACACGCCCAATAAAGCGATTGATGCCAAGCTTGAATATGTGCTTTCAAATAGTTTTGGCTTTGGTGGAACGAATGCGAGTTTGGTCCTTAAGAAATTTTCATAGTGCTACTAGTATTTTGAAGCTGGCCAAATAAAAAAGGCAGCTCCTTCTTTAGGAGACTGCCTTTTTCTTTGGTGATTAGAGAATTTTAATACTTAGAAAAACCAAGCTAGATAAAAATGCGGAAGCATTGAAATCACATTCTTGAGAGTGTCTGGAGTGATGAAATAATTGATTCCCGCTCCAAAACTAAAGCCTATATTGGATTGATGCTCAACCCCGGCCGCTACAGCTATGACATTTAGGCTTTGGCTTGGTGAGTTGACAGTGCTTCCCCCTAAACTAAAACTACTAGCGTTAGTAGCGCGGCTAAAACCTGCTCCGACATACGGAGAAAAGTTCCAAGAAGGAAGGACGAAGGCCTTTGCCGACAGGCCATATGATGTGACACTTCCAACACTTCCATAGCCTCCAGTAAGTTGTAGAAAAGGCATGAGGTTGTATTTAATTTGGTAGGACATTAAACTTGGAACCGGATCGCCAGCGAAGTCGATTCCAATTCCAATTTTTTTGTTCGCTCTGCTTGCTGCGAAAGATGTAGTTCCAGTGAAAATAACTGCTGAGATTACCAATAGCTTTAATAGTTTCATTTTAAAAACCCTCCGACAAATAGTCTAAGGTCGTATATCAAAAAATGCTAGATTGGTTTCGTTTTATTTCTATAAATTTCCGCGACCTTGTCTAGGGGTAAAGCTGGCGCTCGATTACCCTCGATGCCTTCCATTTCGACGGCTGCTGCTAGAGAGTTAAGAATCGCTTCTTCTGTTACCTCAACGGCCGCTTGGTAGGCAATATTGATGGCTGAATCATGCAATAACTCTGCTTTATAAAAAGATTTCTTCTCAGCTGTCTTGATAGTGTTGGCAGTTGAGAATCCAATAATGATTTCGCCGCTTCCGTGGGCAGCGTAAGAGCCTACACGTCCAATGCCTAGAGAAGCGCGCTTACAAATTCTTTGAATTTGGCCAGAACTTACAGGAAGGTCAGTAGCAAGAACTGTTATGATGGATCCGTAGTTCTCTCGACGTTTCGTAAAATCCTTGAGCTCATCTGCGATCATAGGACCTATAGCAATACCATCGATTCGAAGATCTTCGATCTCACCAAAGTTGCTCAAGACCAAACAACCGAGCGTGAAACTTCTTCCATCAATTTTCATGATCCTAGAAGACGTTCCGATTCCGCCCTTTAGATCGCTACAAATCATACCAGTTCCGGCGCCCACAGCACCTTCTTGAACGGGGCCGCCTGAGACGTTGTCTAGCGCCTCTTTAACGTGCCTTTTGCGAACATGAAGACCGGCAGAATCGTTGAGGAAGCTATCATCGCACTCTCCTACAACGGGGATGATGACTTGTTTGCCTCTTTGAATGTCGGTAAATTGAGCGGCCATCCACTCCGCGATTCCATCACTCACAGCGCCGACACTCATGGTGTTTGTGAGGGCTATTGGCGTTTCCAAAATTCCCCACTCGTTTAGCTGGATCATTCCTGACATTTCGCCTGCACCGTTTAAGATGAAGCCGCCACCAATTAATTTTTCGTGGAAGATATCAGCGCTCGGTAAAATAGTAGTGACGCCCGTTCGAACTGGACCAGAACCCGGCTTTCTCTTCCCCGTTCCTTCAATCAAAGTCGTGTGTCCCACTTGGACACCTTTAACATCGGTGATGGCATTGAATTTTCCCGTGGGAAGCTTCCCGATTTTAACGCCTAGATCACGGATTCGTTTTCGGCTCTTAGCCTTTTCCGCATAACTGTTGAGCAACTTAGGCATGTGTATGGCGCCTCCATCTTCTTACAGCGGGAGAGATGATTCGTTTAATGAGTTCATTATAATCAATACCCTGTTTTTCAGCCATGATTGTGAGGTCGCTAAAACCTGGCGATAAACCGGGTAGGGGATTGATCTCGATGAAAACGGGTTCACCACTTTTATTGAGTCTAAAGTCGAGGCGGCTAACATCACGACAACCAAGCACCTTGAAACAGCTTGAAGCAAACTTTTTGATTCGCTTCCATTCTTTGTCATCAATTTCTGCAGGACATTGCATATGTACAAACTCATTGTCGAGTTGTTCGTCTAGTTGTTTGTGTTCGAAGGAATACACGGGGAATTCACCCGCTTGTTTCTTAAAGACAATTTCCAGAGGTTTCAGGACTTGAATCCGGTCTTGTCCCAAAATTCCCACAGTCATCTCACGTCCTTCGATGTATTCTTGAGCAAGGATTTGTTTGAAGCCTTTTTCTTGAAGGCGCTGAATGATTTTTTCGAAGCCGGCATAGTCATGCACAACGGAATCTGAATAGATTCCTTTTGATGTGCCCTCTAAATTTGGTTTGACGATAAGAGGATATTGAAGCTTGATTTGCTTGGGAATTTTTCCTTCGATGATCATACTATGTGGAGTTCGAAGGCCTTCAGCATCAAGAACTTTGCAGCTAAGTGCTTTATCTAATGTCACAGCAAGACAAGTCGCATCACTACCAGTGTGTTCAATGCCAAGAAGGTCACACAATGCGGGGACCTGGGCCTCTCTACTTCTCGCCTGCGATCCCTCTGCAATATTGAATACCACGTCGATGTTGTTAGCCTGTAAATCGCTACCAAGGTTTTTCGTCGCCTCAATAGGAGTCACGGGGAACCCTGCTGCTTTAATGGCTGATTCTATCGCTTTAATGGTGGCTTCTGAGTCGAATTCCGCTTCATGTTCATAATCGGCATCGTCGTGGCTTTTGCGTTTGAGATTGTAGACGAGAGCTACGTTCGGTAGATGTTTGCGAATGGAGCGCATGGGCCATTTTTTCTTATGCAACCTTAAGCGTTTTTGAGCCGCTTCGACAATTTTTAGAAGAGTTTGATCATAACTGAGACCTAACTGCTTGCTGGCTTCGAATAGCCCGGCCCCTGGCTGGAGGCTGGGGAGAGCATTGAGTTCAATGAAATAAACCTCCCCTTGTGGAGTGATTCTAAAATCGGCGCGAGCCATATCGAGCACACCGAGTGCCTGCACAGCTTTTCTCATGGCTTTGGCAACAGTCTTTTTTTCATGAGGACTGAGGAGCGCAGGGCACCTCACACCAACTTTTGCATCTTCTTTGTTTTTGAGATCATAATCGTAGATCCAACCTTCTTTAGACGCTTCGTCTTGGCTATTAAATCCCTCAAGAGTGTATTCCACGGCCTCCAGGACGCCATCGTCACCAAGTCCACTCACGTAAGGAACAGTGATGTCGCGGCCTTCGATGTATGCCTCAGCGATGATACCGTCGGGATAGGTGGTGAGCAATTTCTGGCATTGAGTTTTGAGGGCTTTGAAGTCGCGGCATACAGAATCCTTGGTGATACCTTTGCTCGATCCTTCAAAGTTTGGTTTAACGAACAAAGGAAAATGCAATTCGTGTTTTAAAACGTCTAGATCTTCAAGGTTTGTAATGAAATATCCACTCGGGACTTTCACGCCTTGTCTTGCGACAACTTGCTTCGTGAGGAATTTGTCGAGCGTTAGAAAACACGGATAGGAGCCACTCCCAACACAAGGGATGTTGAGCTGTTCAAAAACAACGGGGGCATAGCTTTCTCGCCCAACGCCTGCAAATCCTTCAGCGGTATTAAAACCCAGGTCGCAAGCACTTTGCTTGAGAAGATCGATCCATTTGCCGTCTTTGGTCATTTCAATGGGGATCACCTCGTGTCCACCGCTGGTGATGGCCTTTTGAATAGCTTCAATAACGGCTGGAGTGTCGAATTCGGCTTCCTCTTCGGCGAGAGAGCGTTGCAAGTTGTGAACAAAGGCTATCTTCATAGCTGCGATTGTAGGTGAATTCTGAACTCTGTGAAGGAGAATGCGGAAAAATCAGATCTAACGCGAAGACCTAAAACGCGGCGCGTAAAGATGAATAAGGTAAGACACTTTTCGAAAATCTTGATAGACCGGTGGCGTGGAACTTTATCTTGCAACCGACCACGCTGGATTTGACCTTAAAGAAAGCCTAAAAGCGGCCGCCGAAGAATTGGGAGTGAATTTTCTAGACCTAGGCACTCACTCAAAAGACTCGGTTCACTACCCTCAAATCGCAGAAAACTTTTGTCAATCAGTCATAGATTCCGGAAAGAATTTGGACCACCCATGTGGCGTCTTGATCTGTGGATCTGGCATCGGAGTGAGCATCAAGGCCAATCGATTCCCCGCCATTCGCGCTGCCCTTACCTGGACTCCCGAAGTTGCAAAATTAGCGAAGGAGCATAACAACGCGAATGTTCTTTGTTTGCCAGCTCGCTTTATTAGCATCGAAGAAGCGAAAGCTTGTATTTCTATTTGGCTTCAATCTGAGTTCGTTGGTGGACGCCATGCGGACCGAGTGAAGATGCTTTAATTTAACTATTGAAAAGGGCTATGAGATGAATCGACATTTTAACCAAAGCATTGATGAAAAAGATCCCGAAGTTCTCGCAGCCTTGAAGTCCGAGTTTTCAAGACAGAGAGATCATCTAGAATTGATTGCTAGCGAAAACTACACAAGCCGCGCGGTGATCGAGGCCATGGGCTCGGTCCTCACAAATAAATATGCCGAAGGCTATCCAGGAAAAAGATATTACGGCGGCTGTGAATTTGTGGACGTCGTAGAAGATCTAGCCAGAACACGCGGAGCCAAGCTTTTTAGTGTGGGAGATTTCGTTCCCCACTTGAACGTGCAATCACATAGCGGTGCTCAAGCGAACCAAGCTGTTTTTCTGGCTCTTTTGCAGCCAGGTGATACGTATCTTGCAGCGTCTCTCGATCAAGGCGGACACTTGACTCACGGTTCGGCTGTTAACCTTTCTGGAAAGTGGTTCAAGCCAGTTCCTTACAATGTGAACAAAGAAACTGAACGTTTCGATATGGAAGAGATTCGGCAACTAGCATTGGAGCACAAACCAAAACTTATCATTGCTGGTTATTCTGCCTATTCCAGAACAATCGACTTCGAAGCTTTCAGGAAGATAGCAGACGAGGTAGGGGCCTACCTCATGGTCGACATGGCACACATCAGCGGTCTTGTGGCCGGCGGCACTCATCCATCTCCTTTTCCACATGCGCATGTGGTGACTTCTACAACTCACAAGACTTTGCGTGGACCAAGATCTGGAATGATCATGTGCCACCCAGACCTGGCTAAGAAAATCGGTTCAGCGGTTTTCCCTGGACTGCAAGGCGGACCTTTGATGCATGTGATCGCAGCGAAAGCTGTGATGTTTAAAGAAGCACTAGAACCTGAGTTCAAAAACTACGCGAAGGCGGTAGTAGAAAATTCACAAGTCATGGCTGATGAGCTCACCAGACTCGGCTATCGAATTGTGAGCGGCGGCACAGACAATCATGTCTTTATCGTGGATCTTACAAACAAAGATATTACAGGAAAAGAAGCCCAAGAAGCTTTGGACAAGGCCCACATCAACGCCAACCGAAACACGATTCCTTACGACACTCGCTCGCCATTTGTCACAAGCGGAGTTCGCCTAGGAAGTGCTGCTGTGACCACTCGGATGATGGGCGCTAGTGAAATGAAAAAGATCGCAAACTTGATCGACCAGGCTCTTCAGGGCCGGGGCGATGAGGCTCGTCTTGCTGCCATTGCAAAAGATGTTCAACAACTTTGCGCTGACTTTCCGATTTATGCTGGAGAAAGAGGCTGAGTATGCAGTGTCCTTACTGTGGTTCGGAAGAACTCAAAGTTTTAGATTCTCGTTCTGGAACAGACGGGCAGAGCATTAGACGCAGACGCGAATGCGGAAAGTGTTCCAAAAGATGGAAGACTCTTGAGCGTGTTGATATCGAAATGCCACTTGTAAAAAAGCGCAACAATACCTTTGAACCGTTCGATAGAGAAAAACTCAGAGGAGCTATGGCCGTTTCATGTGGCAAGCGCCCCGTAGGCTCAGGTCAATTGGATAAAGCACTCGCACAAATTGAATGGGAAGTTCTTCAAAGTGGACAAGAGTTTGTAAAAACTAAAGAGCTTGGACAGAAAGTCATGTCGGCTTTGCGCGGGATCGATGAAATCGCCTACATTCGCTACGCGAGTGTCTACAAGCGTTTTCGCGATGTGGAAGAAATGCTTTTAGGGATGAAAGAGCTCCTTGTTGAGGACGAAGACAAAAAGCCCGCACGTCCGGTTGACGCTTCGTAGTTAAGAGATGTCTAGACTTTCGGACCTGGCCTTGATGAGCATTGCGGTGGATGAAGCCAAGCAAGTCTCGTCTCGCCAAGTTTATCCAAATCCAAGAGTAGGGGCTGCGATCCTTTGCACTAATGGTCAAGAATTTAGTTCTTTTCATGCCGAGGCAGGGCAGGATCATGCTGAGCTTAGAGTATTCAAACTATGTGAGAAGAACAAAGTGCCGACGCAAGGCGCGACACTGGCGGTAACATTAGAACCTTGTTCTCATCACGGTAAAACACCTCCATGTGCAGATGCGATCATCAAAGCTGGAATTGCTCGGGTGCTCATTGCGGGGGAAGATCCCTTTGATCAAGTTAGTGGAGAAGGCATTAAGAAATTAGAGGCTGCTGGAATCGAAGTTGTGACGGGAGTCATGCAAGTCGAGGCTGAGAATCTGAACAAAGAATGGCTCTTTGCTCAACGAAATCGAAGACCATACGTCACCTTGAAAATGGCAACGTCTTTGGATGGAAAGTGGAAAACGAAAAAGGGAGAGGATCGATGGGTCACCTCTAGTGCCGCTCGCGCCGATGCTCATGTTTTACGAAGTAGAGTTCAAGGCCTGCTTACAAGTCGCAAGACCCTGATCGAGGATGACCCTTCGTTAACGGCACGCGAGGCTTCTGGAAATCTCATGTCTGAGCAACCAAAGCCGTTTATTCTTTCCAAACAAAGCTTTTCTCTTTCAGATGACTTCAAAGTTTCAAAGCACCCCATCAAAGCTGAAGTGATCGTTTCCAATTCCTTAGAAGATACGCTTTCTCGTTTGTATGACCAAAAAATTTTCCACTTGATGGTAGAGGCAGGGCCAACGCTCAGTCAAAGTTTTATGCAGGCTGGGTTGGTGGACGAAGTAGTGCTTTACATGGAGACTAATTTCTTTGGAGCATCGCCCTTTCAGTTTCCTGAAGCTTTTCATGAAGGCAAGTTGCCAGGTGATTCCTGGAAAATATACTCAGTTCAGCAATTAGGCACGAGCACCTTGAAGGTGATACTCCAGCCTAAAGTAGGCACACCATAGATGAAACAGATTTTTGCATATTTTGTAGGCAACCCCAAGCTCACGATCACCCTTTCCCTCATAGCTATACTCGGTGGAGTCATGGGCCTTCAGAATCTCAATCGCGAATCGAGGCCTCCAGTGGATTTTGCTTCGGTGACGATATCCACTTTTTACCCTGGAGCTTCTCCAGAGGAAGTGGAAGAGCAAGTCACCAATAAAATTGAAGAAGAAATTCGCACCGTCGAAGGCATCAAAGACACCGTCTCCGTTTCAAAAAGTAGTGAAAGCACCATTACCGTCAGAATTGAGATGGATGAATACAATACCACCAGGGTGGCTGATGACATTCAGCGAGCCGTTCAAAAAGTGAGTCTACCGGCCATTATCTTAGATGATCCTGTGGTTACGAGGGCCAATGCCAAAGAGATTCCAATCTTTGACGTGGCACTTTCGGGCTCCAATCAGAATAGGACACGAGATCAGCTCGCAGATGATTTGAAAGACGTCATGGAAGATGTTGATGGCGTCTCCAAGGTGAGTTTTCGCGGTTATCAGGACCGAGCCTATTATATATATTTAGATGCTAAGAAAATGAATCAACTGCAAGTTGGGGTGGACGAGGTCCTTCGCGCCGTTCAGTCAAGAAATAGAAACACTCCCGCTGGATATGTGGAGCAGGGCACTCAGAAACAACTCATTCGTATCCAAGGCCGAGTGAGAAGCATTGAAGACACGATGAACATTGTTGTTCGTTCGAATTTCTCGGGTCGCTCGATTCAGGTGAAGGACATTGCCGAAGCTGTCGATGGAATGGAGGAGGCTCGGCTGCTGGCTAAACTGAACGGTGTTCCTGCGACCTTGATTAGCGTGACCAAGACAGCGGGGTCTGACTCGATCACGACTGTTGAAAATCTCCGCAAAGCCTTAAAAAACTTCGAAGAGAAACGCCTGCCCGAGGGCTATAAGTTAACGGTCTATTCTGATGAAGCTGAACAAGTGGCCTTCCGTCTCAATATCGTTACCAACAATGCCATCAGTGGGCTTATTCTCGTTTTGATTTCTTTGCTTATATTCCTGCCTGGATGGGCGGGTGTCCTTGCAGGTCTTAGTATGCCGATTACGGTCTTTGCCACACTGGGCTTAATGCCCATCGTTGGTGCGAACTTCAATAACATTACCATGCTGGCACTCGTGATTGTTCTCGGAATGATCGTCGACAATTCGATTGTAATTTCCGAGAACTATTCGCGGCATAGATTTGAAGGTCTAGGAACAAAAGATGCGGCGCTGAAGGCGGCTCACGAGTTCTGGATGCCTATTACGGCAACGGCTTTGACCACAATCGCTGCTTTCCTTCCCATGCTCGTCACAAAAGGAATTATGGGGCAGTTTATTCGGTGGATTCCCATCATCGTATCTATCGCACTCGCGATTAGTTTGATCGAGAGCTTCATTCTCTTGCCGGGACGCCTGCAATTCACCATCAAAGGCAAACCTGGGGTTCCTTTGGATGAAAAGCAATCTTGGTTTGATCCTTTCATTCGTTTTTTTGAAAAGTTGATACTCAAGGCGATCAAGCTTCGATACTTAACCGTTTTTGCTATTATCTGTTTGCTAGCCTTCAGTGGTTTTGTAACCAAGAAGTTCAATCGCTTTCAACTCTTCCCACGAGACAGCGTTGAGACCTATATTGCTCGATATAGCGTCGAGCGTGGCACCAGGATCGACGAGACTTCTCGGATAGCGGAGTTCTTGGAACCAGCGATTTTAGAAAAACTTGGTCAAGAGAATGTAGAACATATGGTTCATTCAGTGGGTCGTTCCTCAACGGGTAATCGCGATCCCCTCAGTCGAACGGCTGATCATGTGGGAATGGTTCAGATTAAGATTCCAAAAGAAATTGCAGAGACTTTAGATCCACGAGATGTTCTGAAGAACTTTCGCACAATAGATAAGGGCCCACTTGAAACTCTAACCTTTGAGTCGATTGTTGGGGGCCCGCCGGTCGGGAAGCCTCTTAACGTTGTGTTCCGTTCTCGCTCTGACGAGCAATTACAAAGTTTCGTAAAAGAAGTAATGGCGGAAGTCAAAACGATTGAAGGTGTCTTCGAAGTTGAAACGGATCAATTCTCCGCCAGTGAAGAGTATGCGATCAAACTCGATTACAATACGCTCGCGAGATTAAATCTAACTGCCGAAGGCGTAGGTCGCGTTTTGAGAGCGGCTTTCCAAGGAAGCCCCGTTTCAGAACTTTATTTAGACGGTGACGACTTCTATCTCAATGTTAGGTATCGCGATCAAGATCGAAGCTCCTTAGCATCGCTGGAAAATACTCGGGTCACGGATTCTCGTGGGTATCATATTCCTCTGAAGAATTTTGCGAAGATTGAGAAAATTGAAGGTCCCTTTGATCAAAAGCATTACAACTATAACCGAGCGATCACACTCACGGCTGATGTTGATGAAGAAGTGATTACCAGTGTGGACCTCAATACGAAAGTGAGAGAGATTACCGCCTCTAAGGCGGAGAATTACCCAAGGGTGAGTTTGACCTTTGGCGGGGAGCAGGAAAGCACGAGAGAATCTCTGAGCTCTCTTAAGAGTGCAATGGGAATCGCAGTTCTTGTCATCTTCGCGATCCTAGTGTTCCTCTACGGTTCATTCATCAGGCCGATGATGATCTTGAGCACATTCGTTCTGGGATTTGTGGGTGTGAGTCTAGCTTTTGCGGTTCATGAAAAGCCGCTAAGCTTTTTTGCGATGATTGGAGTTGTGGGACTTGCTGGTGTTGTGATCAATGCCTCGATTGTCTTAACGAGCTTTTTGGATGATCGATGCAAAGATGTGAGTGATGAGGATTGGCAAAAGGAAGTCGCCAAATCTACCTCTATGAGACTTCGAGCCATCACGGTTACGACGTTGACGACCGCAGCCGGACTGATGCCTACAGCTTATGGATTGGGCGGTTCAGATAATATTTTGATGCCAATGACCCTCTCTTTGGCTTGGGGATTAGTGTCGGGGACTTTCCTGGCGCTGTTCTGGATACCATGCCTCTACGTTATTATGAATGACTTCACGATGAAGTTCATGAAAAAGCGTTTCTAGCTCGTAAAGTTGGGGCTCACCGGGGAGCTCCAACACTAACGTAATCGATGCTTGATTCGTGGGCGTCTTGGGCTAACAATGTGTGAATATGGCAAATCCCTCTGACTACTCCGTTGAACTCGAATTTACGCCCAATCCCAATACTTTGAAGTATGTGACTGAGGCGACGTTTCTTTTGGCTGGGGCCAAAAACTTCCAAACCGCTGAAGAAGCCAAAGGGAAGGCCCCGCTGGCTGAGACATTGTTCGCCTTGGACGGGGTTTCTGCGATCATGGTTGGAAAGAACTTTGTGACGGTTACTTTGGCCGATCAAGACCGATTGACTGAATTGAACGACGAAATAATTGAAACTATTCAGAAATTTCTTGCCTCGGGCGAAAAAGCAGTTCTTCTGGACGCTTTTAAATCATCCAGTGAGAACAAAATCGCTAGAAATGAGCTTGAAGCCAAGATCATTGAAATCCTAGACAATGACGTTCGCCCCGCGGTGGCCATGGATGGTGGAGATATCACTTTCGACAGATTTGAAGATGGAATTGTGTTTCTAGAGCTCAAAGGGGCCTGCGCTGGCTGCCCATCTTCGACAGCCACTCTAAAAATGGGCATCGAGAACAGGCTCAAAGAAGCGGTTCCTGAAGTCATGGAAGTTGTCTCTATCTAGGGCGTTTGTATAGAGGCGCTGGCCTTTAGTTTACGGGGCCATTATGGCTTTATTGCCACTCCAGGCCGTGCTAGAGACCTTTTATCGAGATGTTTACCGGAATCGTTCAAGAATCAGCCGAAGTTCAAAGCTTTGAAAAAAGTCCTAGCGGGGATTTTTATGTTTTGTATGTTTCAACCACCTTAGACACGTCTCTTTGGACTCTGGGCGACTCGATATCGAATAACGGAGTTTGCCTAACCATCGTTGAAAAATCCGAGACGGATTCTGGAACCCGTTTACGTTTTGATGTCGGACCTGAAACTATGAAGGTCACCAATTTTCAAAACCTAAAGACAGGTGATCATGTCCATCTTGAAGCTGCCCTGAAAATGGGGGATCCCCTTGGTGGACATTTGGTCTCAGGGCATATCGATGCCACGGCAAAAGTGAATTCCGTTGAGGCCTCAGAAGACATTCTAACTCTAGGAATCAGACTCGATGGGGCACAAAGAAATCTAGTTGCGCCTTATCTTGTAAAAAAAGGCTCCGTTGCTATGAACGGAGTCAGCCTTACCATTAATGAACTTGAAGAAGATCATGAATCGACGACATTTTTTGTGACGTTGATTCCACACACATTGGAAATCACCCATTTTGGAAAATTAAACGTCGGCGATGTTGTAAACATTGAAGCCGATATTATGGCCAAACAAGCAGCTCGCTATGCGGCATATTGGAAGGAACATCATGCCTAAAGATTTTGTGAGTCGAGTCGAAGCCGCCCTTGAGGCGATGCGCTCGGGTAAATTTGTTATCATGACGGATGATGCTGATCGTGAAAACGAAGGTGATCTTGTCCAGGCGGCGCAGTTTGCGACTCCAGAAAGCATCAACTTCATGGCTCAACATGGTAGAGGACTTATTTGTCTTCCTATGGCTAGCCACATTGTGGAACGCTTGGATCTTCCTCCTATGGTTCGCCAAAATGAATCGAAGCTTGGCACGGCCTTCACCCTATCTATTGGAGCGAAGCAGGGGATCACTACAGGCATTTCTGCACATGATCGTGCTTACACCATTCAAACTGCAATAAAAGAATCCACTACGCGAGATGACATTGTTGTTCCAGGTCACGTTTTCCCTCTAAAAGCAAAAGACGGTGGAGTGTTGATTCGTGCTGGTCACACAGAAGGCTCAGTCGATCTTTCCATTCTAGCTGGATTGCGACCTGCCGCAGTTATCTGTGAGATTCTTAAGCAAGACGGAACAATGGCCAGAGCCGATGATCTTCAAACTTTTGCTCAAGAGTTTAAAATTCCTATGATGAGCATTGCTGACTTGATCTTATATCGTCTTCAAAAAGACGAATCTCTTCTGAAGGAAAGCAGCTGCAAGCAAATGGGAACTTATAAAGGAAAGAATCTCGAGTTCTTTACCTTCGATTCTGTTCTTGATGGTTGTGAGCATTGGGCGTGGAGAATTGGATACGATAAGAACAACCCAACTTCTGATATGCGGGTTAGAGTTCAGAGCGAAGACCCTATGAAAGATTGGGTGCAGTCTCTCTCCTCTGCTCAGGCTTCGCATCCTTTCGCCGCTGCTTTTGATAAATTGGCCGAAAGCGAGACTGGAGTATTTGTCTTGCTTCGCAAAGGTCATTCTAAGATTTCTAGCGATGATGAAGCACATCTTCCTTCCAATGCTGATGGACAAGAGTCTAAAGCCTTCCGCCAATACGGTATGGGCGCACAAATTCTTCGAAGACTTGGTGTTCGCAAGATGGAACTTCTATCCAATCATCCAAAGAAAATGATTGGGCTAGAAGGATTCGGTCTTGAAGTTACAGGTTCGGTTCCTCTTGATGGAGAGCAGGTTGAAGGAGAATCGCTATGAGCTTGAGCGAGGCGGAAAACGTCGCTGGACGATGGCCAGGAGATTGGGACTCAGCATCTGTTGCGGCTGCATGTTATGATCGCAAGCCAAAAGTTATCGTGCTTTCCACACTTTGGTATCCAGAAGTCATTGAGGGACTGAGACAATCGACACAGGAATTCTTTAGGGAACTACTGAGAGAAGACTGGAAGAGATTTTTGAATTTCGAAGAGTTCGAAGTTCCAGGAAGTTTTGAAATGCCACTTGCGGCGAAGCTAGCGTTCGAAGGAAAGCTTGGGAAGGCTTCAGGCCCCGCTGATATCGTGATTTGTCTCGGCTGTGTGGTTAAGGGAGAAACCCCTCATTTCGACTTCGTTTGCCAATCTGTTGCCACGGGTTTGACTCAGGTGCAATTAGAAATCGGAAGGGCCCTTGGCTTTGGAGTCTTAACGGTGAATAATATAGAAGAGGCCATGGCTCGTCGTTCTAAAGGTCGTGAAGCTGCACAAGCAGCACTTGCGATGTGGCTGCAAATGAAAGAAGGAAAGTAATTTTGTCTAGACATCGAAGCCGCGAATTGGCTGTTCAAATGAGTTATCAGTGGGAGCTAGATGCCGCATCTATGACTGACCCCAAAGCCATCGACCGTTTTTGGAGCGAGCAAGCTCGATCCAACGATGAAAACCGCGAATTTTTCGAACGCCTCATCCGTGGTGTTGCCACTCACTTCCCTCAAATTGATGCGATTTTGGAAAAGAAGTTGGAAAATTGGAAACTTGAAAGAGTCGAAAAAGTAGACCTAGCTCTGCTGCGAGTCGCGATTTTTGAACTACTTTATTACAAAGGACCAGATCCTGCAGATAAAGCTGTCGTGATCAACGAGGCCCTAGAAATTGCCAAGAAGTTTGGCAACCCAAAGAGTGCTAGCTTCGTAAACGGGATATTGGACAAAGTCGAAATCCCCGAAAAATAGATTTCAAATGAAAGTTCTCATTACCAGATTAGACGAGTCCGAATTTGAGCCCGACGTCGATATGTCGAGTTGGAGCCCAGAATTTCTTCGGATTGATTCGCTGAGCTGGGGACAGCTCTCTCGATGGCGAGTGGCACGCAGATCGGCTACCGATCCTTGGAAGGCTTCTTGGATTCTGATTCAGCAGTTCGATCGACCTTGGGATCGAATATGTGTTTGGTCTTCAAAGACTTCAGTTAACGTGAAGGAGCTTCAGGACATTGTCGATAAAAGCTCAAGGGTGTTTTTGGATTCCACTTCCTTCAACGAGAATGAACACGAATCCATTCGTAAATGTTTTGAAAATTTTGAGACCTTAGAGGCTATTGGTGAATTCTAAAGTCTGGACAGGTAGCCAGATCCGGAAATTGGCTAGAAAACTAAAGCAAGACAATGAGGTCAAAGATGCGCCTCATGACCTTGAGGAGTCAGAAAATTTCAATAAGTCTCCAAGGCAATCTACTTCGGATTTTGATGCCAAATCTAAACTAAGTTACTGGAACCAATTTGAGGAGTCTTTCGGCGACCGAGTCGTAGTTGCTTTGCCTAGTGAATACGATCTAGGCGAGGAGACGGAAATTTTACGTCTTAGCAGAACATTGGATCTGGATATAAGCGACGTGTTGAGTTTAAGAATTCGGGAACCGGACGGGGCGACATATGTTGGAGAAGGTCAGTTAAGTAGAATTCGTAAATCACTTCAAAAGCACGATGCAGGTGCATTGATTTTGGACGCTCCTCTGAAGCCGGGGCAGGTCAAGAACCTTGAGAAGGCACTAAAGGTTTCTGTTGTTGATCGACATGCTTTGATCCTCTCTATTTTTCAAGCCCATGCTCAAAGCCGACTCGCTCAAAGACAAGTTGAATTGGCGCAGTTAAAATATTTACTCCCTAGATTGTCTGGCGTGTGGCTAGGATTGTCTAGACAACGTGGTGCCAAAGGTGGGTTGGGTGGACGTGGCCTAGGTGAAACTAGGCTAGAGCTAGATAGACGTGTCGTGAAGGATCGAATTGCCTTCCTGACCAAAAAACTCAAAGATGCCGAGAAAAGTTTTCGGGTGCAATCAGCTGGACGCTCCAATCTGCCAAGAGTGGCTTTGGTCGGCTATACGAATGCTGGAAAATCAACTCTTATGCAGCAGCTCACCAGAGCACCTGTTTACATCGAAGACAAACTCTTCGCGACACTTGAAACCACGGTTAGAAAGCTCAACCCGCCAACCAGACCTCAGATTCTCGTTAGCGACACCGTGGGTTTTGTTCGTGAGCTTCCCCATGATCTGGTGGCGAGTTTTAAGTCTACTCTTGCTGAGGCTGTAGAAAGCCGCGTGCTTTTGCATGTTGTTGACGTGCATGATCCCGAGTGGGCGCAACACTTTCGAACAACTGAAGAAGTTCTCGAAGAAATTGGAGCCTCTGGGGTGAAGAAAATTCTTGTTCTGAACAAATGTGATGAATTGCGCGTAAGCCCTAAGATTCGTGAGTC
Organism: uncultured Bacteriovorax sp.; assembly: GCA_964640545.1. Lineage (GTDB taxonomy): Bacteria > Bdellovibrionota > UBA2428 > UBA2428 > UBA2428 > JBGSZX01. Next base: position 17,116 of record CAZXHL010000046.1, read on the forward strand.
TCAAGCGAAACGAATGATAGGCGAAGATAGTAACTATTTAGGGGTCATCTCTATCTCAGCTCGTAAAAATGAAGGTGTTGATGAGCTTAAGCATATTCTCATCGAAGAATGTAATGCTGAGATCCCTGATTGGGTCAAAGTTGAGTCTTAAGGCAAGACTGTTGCTCACCCACCACATTGGCTTTATAGTCAGGACATGATTGAAGTCTTCGTTCTAAGCGATGGTACGGGTGAGACTGCAGATAAGCTTGTTCAAGCGGCTCTTGTTCAATATCCAGAAAATGATCCTCTTGTATCCCGGTTTAAGTCCTTAAAAAACGAAGAACAAATTCGCTCCATTATAGATGAAGCCAAGGAAACGGGTGCTATTTTGGTCTATACCGTTGCAAGGCCAGATCTTCGTTCATTCATCAAATCTCAATCAGAAAAAATGGGAATTCGTGCGATTGATTTGCTTGGTCCCTTGTTGGATTCTCTCGGTGAAATTTGGGGAGAGAAACCTCAGGCAAAGTCCGGACTTCTACATGAAGTTAACGAGGAGTATTTCAAACGTATCGAGGCTATTGAGTTCACGGTCAAGCATGATGACGGCTCAAACCCTGATAATCTAAAAATGGCTGATATCATTCTTGTTGGGGTTTCGAGAAGCTCCAAGACTCCACTGTCAATTTTCCTATCACACAAAGGTTGGAAGGTGGCCAATGTTCCTATGGTAAAGGGGATCGACCCCCCTAAGGCGCTCTTCGAAATAGATCAAAATAAGATCGTTGGCCTGATAATCGATCCGGACGATTTGGCCAAGATTAGGCGCGAGAGACTTATGAGAATGGGCAGAGACCCCACAGACTCCTATGCCAGCATCAAAAACATTCGAGATGAGATTGAATGGATCCGTCAACTTTATGCCAGGAACAGGCGTTGGCCCGTTTTTGACGTGACGAATAAAGCATTGGAAGAGACAGCTGCAGAAATTGAGCGGGTTATAGCGGCGCGGCGAAGAGTCCGCTAAACTATTCCTATGGGATCAAGTGGGCGAACCAAAGGAGTAGGGACTCTAGTAATTCTTGGAGCATTTTTAGCTGCTGGCTCGAATGCCAATGCTACTGTGCGAGCCAAAGACACGGCTGTTGAGCAATTCCGTATTCAATCTCATTATGGACCGGAAGAGGCGTTACTGATTCCTGTCTTTCCTCATGAATCAAAGGTTGAGATCAGTGGTGGAGCGGGCCTTGCGCCATTGTCTTCGTTACAAAAATCATGGGCTTACTCCGGGTCTTTAACCTACCACATCAATCGCCGGCACGCGGTAGAGCCACTTTACTACCTAAAATCCAGCGGAGAACTCTCCAACTTTGTAAGGGAGCAAGTTCGTGACAAGATTGATGCGGGAAAAAATGCAGCGCTTGGCGTGACATTGCCTGAGCAATTGTTTGCAGCCTCATACTTCTTTAGTCCCTACCACGCCAAGCTTCACTTGAGTTCATTTTCCGTTTCTCACTTTGATGTGTTTATAGGAGCTGGTCTTGGAGCCGCTCAGACGAAGCAATTATTCTTAAATGAAAGTTTGGGAGATTCCCAGTGGCGTATTGCCGGCGTGTTGACCGCAGGCTTCAGGATGCTCTTTCTCCCTCGTTTTGCCCTGAGAGTGGAGTTCAGAGACGTCATTCACGGTCAGAACAACTTCGCTAGACTGACTACGGGGCATAATTTTCATATGGGAGCTTCGCTGTCTATGTTCTTCGGTTCATTCTAGTACTTGATTGAATTCTCGCTTAAAAAGCGCTAGCTTTTCAAGCTCTTATGCTTGATAGCTTACAAAAAAGATTAGGTGGTGCTCTGAAGAGCATCCGTGGGAAAACTAACCTCTCTGAGGCCGATGTTGATAAAATTCTTTCCGAAGTCCGAACTGGATTTTTGGAGGCTGATGTTCATTTCCGTGTCACCAAAGATTTTCTTGCTCGTGTGAAAGAAC
>CAZXHL010000047.1:0-19015 GCA_964640545.1 uncultured Bacteriovorax sp.
CTCAAAGAGGTTCGTAAGTGCTGCTGTATTAGAAAAATATTGCGGAATCAGTTTGATGAAATCAGCCTGGGGAATCTCAGCCTGTTTGAAAAGTAGCTTTTGTTCCAATTTATTTCTAAGCTTTAAGATAGTTGAAACTTTGGGCGAGGAAACAATAAGTGGGTTGCTCTGCATAACCGTTTTAAGCAGGTCTTCGTTGAAGAATTCACTCTCAAACCCAATCACATCAATGGATTTAGAAAAAGACTTTACATCTTCTTTGAGAAAACAGTTTGTAGGAAAACTTCTATAGGCCGGATCATCCGCGGACTCACAAAGGCAGTGGACACGGATATCGAGGTCCCCAGCCGCTCTAAGAGTCATTTCAGCGAGTTGTCCTCCTCCAAGAATTCCAACCCGAATTTCTGAGGTCTTCATCCCAGAATTCCCCCAGACAAGTACTCTAAAGTAATTTCTGTGACTGCCACAATCAACCCAAGAGACAGCAGTTTGTAGATGTGCCATTGCCGAATAGAAAGAGCAAAAGTTAAGAGACAGACAAAGAGAGCCTGTGGTGGCCAATTGAGCTCTGAGGGAAAACGACCGAGGAAAAATATGAATGTCACTGTCGCAGAGACAATCAGGGGAATCTCAATTGATCTAATCATGGCATGCTTGTCAGCGTTGAAGATGGGAAACTTAGATGTGAGTGAACGAAGCAGAAAGAACAAGATTAGGTATCCGAGTATGGCGATAGCTAAGCCCATCCAACTATAAATATAAAAAGCAAAATAAGCTCCAGCGGCCAAACTCAGAGGAATCGGCAACACCGCTCCAATGAGTATAGAGCTGAGGATGACTTGCGGGGCGATCAAAAACCCGTTGTGCTCGAAGAAGTTGTCCCAAACCAATAAACTTAAAAACTCTACTGGAATGGCAATCTGAAATCCCAAGATTAATACTAGAGAAAGAATTAAGGGGTCTGAATTGAGAGAGTCTGTTCTGACGCGTTTTCTCGATGTTGCTTGAAAACTAAAAAAGCCGATCACAGTACTCAGTAGAATCGCCAACACAAAGGGGCCATTAAATAAGCTCACGATGAAGGTGATTCCAAGGCTCGAGTAAGCGTAAAACTTCGTCCTAAAGATAGCTTCACTCGCATTGAAGGATTTCATTAACAAATCAAGGCAGTCCCACAGGAGCTTTCCCATGAGTGCAGCAAATAGGGATTCTAAGAGCACTGCTGCAGGTCTTGAAATCAACCATCTCAAGGGCAACTCGGTAGAGGCGAGACAAATCAAGCAGAGGCCAAGTATGCCGATTGCAAGTGCCTTTAGGGCGGCTAGTGTATTTGTGGAAAAAGAAAAGGGTCCCTCAAGCGCGAGGAACCCTTTTGTAGTTATTGATTCTGGATTTGAATCCAGTTTGAAAGGATGAGAACTGAGTTTCACCGTATCCTAAGTATCTGCCCTTTAGTTCTGAGCAACTTCACCTTCCGCGTGGTTGATTGGGCTGTCCCCCATCATTTTGCGAAGTGTGTTTTTGAGTTTCATAGATTGGATGAAGATGTCGTGCTCCACAACGTTACCTTCAGCGACTGAAGGAGCTTTGTAGTAGAAGCTCAACCATTCTTGGATTCCGCTCATCCCTGCACGTTGTGCAAGGTCAGAGAACAAGGCAAGGTCAAGAACTAGTGGCGCAGCAAGGATAGAGTCACGGCAAAGGAAGTTCACTTTGATTTGCATGTCGTAGCCCATCCAGCCGAAGATATCGATGTTGTCCCAACCTTCCTTGGCGTCGCCGCGAGGAGGGTAATAGTTGATTGTAACTTTATGATACAAGTTCTTGTAAAGGTCAGGATAAACCTCAGGCTGGAAGATGGTATCCAATACGCCAAGCTTAGACTCTTCTTTTGTTTTGAAGTTTGCAGGATCGTCCAATACAGCGCCGTCACGGTTGCCGAGAATATTAGTTGAATACCAACCAGAGACACCCAACATGCGAGACTTGAATCCTGGAGCAAGAATTGTCTTCATCAGAGTTTGACCAGTTTTGAAGTCACGTCCAGAGATCGCAACGTTGTTCTCTTTAGAGAGTTGCAAGAAAGCAGGAATGTCTAAAGTGAGGTTAGGTGCTCCGTTGCAGAATGGAACCTTTTCCATCAAGGCAGCGTAAGCATAAACCTGAGAAGGAGCGATCTCTTCACTGTCCGCTTTCAATCCAGCTTCAAAGGCTGAGATTGATCCGTGAACAGATGAGGGCTGGCAATAAGCTTCTGTAGAGCCACACCAAACCATAACCAAGCGCTCACAGTTCTTAGTTTCTTTGAAATTGCGAATGTCGGCGCGAAGAGCTTCAGCTTTTTCCCAAAGAGTTCCCGTTTTCATGTTCGGGCCTTCGATATTTTTAATATATTTTTTAGAGAATACGGCTGTCATTGGCTTGATAGCTGCTAGCTCTTCTTTGATGACTTCAACGTCTTGAGGCTTGAGAACGTCTGCTTTTGTACAAACTTCGTACATATTGTCTGGGAAAATGTCCCATCCGCCAAACTCTATATCTTCAAGTTTTGCAATTGGGGCATAATCTTTGATGAGAGGAAATTTTTCATCCTTGCGGTCACCAATACGAATCGTCCCCATTTGAGTTAGTGAACCAAACGGCTTCTTGAATCCCTTGCGAGATGAGATGACACCAGCCATAAATGTGCTGGCAACAGCTCCCATTCCCGGCATAAGAATGCCGAGTTTTCCGGTTGCAGGTGCTACTGTATTTTTGTTTGAGTTTGTCATAATTTTAATACTCCTTGACGGTCTCTTTTAACGTTTTGATATCTTCTAGTACTTCGCGGCAAAAATCTTCATGGATGCTAAGTTCTACTGAAGATTTTTTAGCACCACCCTTTGTCTTTGATTCCTTGAGGAACTTACGTGCACCTGGGATGGAATAGCCTTCGTTGTATAACAAATGTTTGATGCGCATGAAGTTTTCCGTATCTTCATCAGAGTAAAGTCTTTGTCCGCGACTTGTCTTACTGGGTTTTAAAAATGGAAATTGGCTTTCCCAAAAACGTAGTACATGTGGGACAACGCCAATCTTTTCTGCTGCTTCTTTGATGCGGTAAAACGCCATAAGGGGCAAGAAAAGCACATCCTGAGAGGGTCGTCCAGCCCCTTCGGACGGGAAAATGGTTAAGATTATCAACTTTTTACAGCTAATAGTTGAAGTATGAGGGCCTAGTCTGGCAAACTCTCAGTATGACTTTCTCGCTGCAGCAAACTTTGCAATATATTCGAATAATTGGGCTGCTTCTAGCGGTCCTAGGTCTGGGTCTCTCCGCTAATTCTATGGCTACTGGTGGAAAGGCGCCGATATCAACAAGCGAAAAAATTCCCGAAGAATGGCGTTCCCTTACCGCTCCAGCCGGCCATTTGATCATTCTTCGCAAGTTTCTGGAGGAGGCAAAGCAAAACTCTGCCTTGTTAGCTAGGGGCTGTGACATTAGGGGCCTCTCATCAAAGCAAGAATGGTCTGACGTAAAATCTGGCTTGGTGGATAGTAGCGGATTTTTGCTTACGGTACAGCCGCCAAGAAATGACTCTGAACGCATTTTAATCCCGGTGAAACAATATCACGTCAATACGTTTTCGGTCATTCCAAGTGAGGACGGTAAGTTAGATTTCTACGGCGGCAACTATTTCACAAAAGAAGCGTATGCGGGAGATAGCGAGCCACGAATCTATGAAACAAAGTGGTTAGTTTCCGTTCAAAAAAGCACAGGAAAAATCATGGAAATTAGCAGGACTGTATTCCGTGGGCTGAAACGATCTAAAAGAATATCACACTTTGAATGCAAGTAATTTGCATGCAAGTAAAGTGAGTTACGCTCTTTGCTCTGCTCCAAATTTTTCCACCAAAGCATCCAATCCAAGTTTGACTTGAGATTGAATGGTTTTCTCGTCCAATGTTCCTTCATCATCTTGTAAAAAGAGCCTGTAAGCCAAAGATTTTTTTGCATCCTTCATGGGGTAAAGATCAAGACACTCTACTTTTTTAAGCAAAGTTCCCATGGCTTTTGCGAGGGTCTTCTCAATCTCCATAGCTGTTGCCTCTGGAGGGAAGACGAGTGAAATATCTCTCTCAACAATCGGCGTGCGGCTAGCTACAGAGATTTTTCCGTAGGGCTGAGGCGACTGCGGCGGTTTTCCAACATGACATAGCTGCATCTCTTCCATAATATTTGGTGAGAATCGAATCTCTCCCATGGCAACGCCAAGGTTGAGTCCTGCGGCTAGGTTTAGGATCTCTGATTTCTTCTGAGGGTGGAGTTCCCCTACCCAGCCTACGATCGATCCTGGCGGCTTTCCAGGCCAGACAATGAGAGCTGAACGAGTGGGATGTAAGAGTGCGGCTGGGATCCACGAAGCCGCTTCCAATTGAGTTCGCCAAGCATCATTTTTCATAAAAGTTTCAAGACTGATGAATTGTGCTCCTGCCCATCGACCTTCCAAGGCAGCAAGATCGCCTTGAAGTTTGTCGAAGATCCCTCTCGCATCAAAGAAGTCTACGAGTTGCTTTCGGTCATTTGATTTTTTGTCTTTCGACCAATGTTCTTTAAAGCTATGGCCCATTTGAGCCCAAGCAAAATGATAGGACTCAGTCACTCCTGAGCTTCGTTCATCTTTGGCGTGAGACTGAGAAAACGCATGTCCAATGTCGAATAGGCCAGCATTGTTTTGGCTCATGGCCACATGTTGTTTCAAAACTTCAAGTAAACCGAAAGTGAGGTTTGGTCTCATAAACTTCCACTCTTGGCTCAACGGATTCTGAAGTTCTACTAAGGGATGCTTGGGGACCCACGCCTTAGCTTTGTCGGATATAAAGCAGTACGGCATCGTCTCACAGAGACCCGTGTCAAGGATCCTCTCACGGACGACTGAGAGCCTGTGCTGAAGACTTTGAGTGATGGCTCGAGTTTGGTTTTTTTGAACCGGGTAAATCTCCGGGATTTTATCGTAGCCGAGTAATCTTGCAGACTCCTCAATAAGATCTACTTCTCTGAGTAAATCAATGCGATATGTTGGCACTTCCACGCGGAGCACGTTAGGGCTTTTCACCTGACTTGACATTCCTAGTACATTGAAGAGGCTAGAGATCTCTTCAGCTTTTGCCTCAATGCCGACGAGTTTCTGGAAGGCGCGAAGATCAAAGTTTAAAACATTTTTCTCACGAAGTTCGGTAGCAGATTCGGCACAAACTTCTACCATGGATCCTCGACGTCGCATGCCGCAGATTTCTTTAAAGAGCAAACAGGCTCTACCCGCAGATCGTTTGATATTATTGGGGTCAACACCTCTTTCAAAACGATGTGAAGAGTCGGAATGCATTCTGTGGCGAGCTGCCATTTTGCGTACGAGCTCCGGATCGAAATAAGCCGATTCCAGAATAACTCTCTTCGTAGATTCTGTAACACTGCTATCTAGTCCACCCATCACCCCTGCTAGAGCCAGCGGTTTTTCTATATCGGCAATGATAAGATCGTCTTCTGTAAGAGTTCTTTCTTCTTCATCTAAAGTTGTTAACTTCTCTCCATTCTTAGCAAAACGAATGATGAGTTTGGATCCTGCAACTTGATCAGCGTCGAAGGCGTGCATGGGGTGACCGAATTCATGCAAAACATAATTGGTGATATCAACTAAAGCATTGTGAGTGCGAAGGCCTAGTCCGTCGAGGGCCGAGACCATCCAATCTGGGGTCTTCGTTTTTTGTACATCCTCAAGTAGAACCGCACCATAAATAGGACACTCTTTCTCGGCCTGAACCTCAACATTGAACAGCGGAACATCCTTAAAACTGCTCACCAGATCTTCGAATTCTGGAACTTTAACTTTTCTACCGAGTAGTCTTGCGACTTCTCTGGCTACTCCGAGGTGGGACAAGCAATCGGCTCTATCCGGCGTGAGTTCGATTTCCCAGATTTCATCGTCCAGTTGGAATTCTTTGACGAAAGATTCGCCGACCTGAAATTCCGAATTGAGGTCCAAGATTCCGTCAGATTCTCCCGGAATTCCAAGCTCGGAAGATGAGCAAAGCATTCCAAAAGATTCCACATCGCGAATCTTTGCTGGCTTGATCGCAAAATCTCCTGGTAGCACAGCTCCTACTGGAGCGAGTGCGACCTTCATGCCTTTTCGAACATTCGGTGCTCCGCAAACAATTTGGAGCGGCTCTGGTCCACCTGCGTTGACTTTGCAAACGTTAAGTTTGTCAGCTTTAGGGTGTTTTTCAAATTCGAGAATCTCCGCGATAACGACTTTGTCGAGTCCTTCACCTTGCTGCTGAACGCCGCCAATTTCTAAACCAAGAAACGGAAGCTTCTCGATGAGGTTCTTTGATTCTTTGCGAAGTAGTTCGAGAGAATTTTTGTCGTCGATAAAATGGCTAAGAACTTTGAGAGAAATTTTCATGGCTTCCACCTAGCGAATTGAGAAATAAAGGTTTGATCCCCTTCGTAATAGTTCCTTAGGTCGTTGACTCCATATTTCAGCATGGTCATTCTTTCGATGCCCATCCCAAAGGCGAAGCCGCTATATTTGTTGTGATCAATTTTGGCCGCTTTAAAGACTTCAGGGTCGACCATTCCGCAACCCCCAATTTCAATCCAACCTGTGCCTTTGCACGTTTTGCAATTTTGACTTTGTACTTTTCCGGAACCTTTGCAGAAGGGACATGCGATATCAATTTCGGCGGATGGTTCTGTGAAGGGGAAGAAGCTGGGACGCAATCTCACCTTTAGGTCTTCTTTGAAAAACTCTTTGACCATAACACTGAGGATGCCTTTGAGGTGCCCCATCTGAACGTCAGTGTCTACAAGCAATCCTTCGATTTGATGGAACATGGGCGAGTGTGTGGCGTCGTAGTCGGCACGATACACTCGTCCAGGTGCGACCATTCGGATCGGGGGTTTTTGCGAAAGCATCGTCCTGATCTGAACGGGAGATGTGTGGGTTCTTAGAACAACATCCGGAGAGTCTTTGATGTAGAAAGTATCTTGAAGAGCTCTTGCAGGGTGTGATGGCGGCATGTTTAGGGCGTCGAAGTTGTAGAATTCATGTTCTGCTTCGGGGCCAATCTCACATTCGAAACCGCATTTCGCGAAAATTCGAATCAACTCTTCCATTGTGCTTCTCACAGGATGTTCTTTTCTACTTGGAACCTCTCGACCGGGCATTGTGACGTCGATGCGCTCGGCTTCAATTTGAGCTTCAAATTCTTTAGCTGCAAGGCTCGTGCTCACTTCTGAAATACGGCTTTCAATGAGGCCACGAACGCGGTTGCCTTCTTGTCCAGCCTTAGGCCGGTCTTGGGGGTCGAGCTTGCCCATCATTTTGAGTGTGTTGGTGAGTTGGCCCTTTTTCCCGAGCCATTGCACTCGGAAGTTCTCTAAATCCTCTAGGGATTGAAGCTTTTCAAATTCCTTGTGGGAGTTTTGTTCGAGTTCTTGAAGTGAGTCTAAGAGTGCCTTTAAATTCGACATGAGCCTTCATTTTTTAGCACGCTTTTACCCATTAAAAAACCCAACTCCATGAATATGAAGCCGGGTCTAAAATTTGATCTTAATGTTCTAGTTTGCCTTTCGGCTAAACTAGCTGGCCGCAGGCCATGTTCTCGAGCTTATCGAGAGGACCATCGTCGGGCCGCAGGCCAAGTGACCGAGCGACGCGAGGTCGCCATTATTAAGCCTTGGCGCTGGTAACGATTGTCTCGAAAGACTTAGGGTCAGCAAGAGCAATATCAGCAAGGATCTTGCGATCGAGCTCGATGTTGTTCTTTTTCATTCCAGCTACGAAGCCAGAATAGTTCCAACCATGGTCACGAACAGCGGCGTTGATTCTTTGGATCCAAAGTCCGCGGAAATCACGTTTTTTCTGTTTGCGGTCACGAAACGAGTAGTTAAGTGCACGGTTTAAAGCTTCAAAAGCTTTAGAAAAAGATCGGCTACCTGAGTTACGGAATCCTTCCGTTTGATCAAGAACCTTCTTTCTACGTTGACGAGTTTTAAATCCACCTTTTGCGCGAGGCATAGTTCACCTTCTTCCTTATATTCTAGTATCAGTTCTTGTAACTGCTAAACCAGTTGCCCTACTACCAGTTAGGTAGAAGGCGTCCGATACGTCTTGCCATTCCTTCAAAAATGTATGCAGCTTGGCGAAGCCCACGCATACGTTTTTCTTTATTGAGACCAGTGTTGTGGCTTCTTCCGGGCTTACGGTACTTCAGCTTGCCTGAGGCAGTCTTTTTGAAACGTTTTTTAGCTCCAGAGTGTGTTTTAATCTTAGGCATCTGAGTCCATTCTCCTTTAACAAAGACCCATGTCTTGCCACGATTGACGAGGCGAGACAAGGGCTAAATCAATAATTTTCTTTCTATTCACTAGGCAGCTCAGCACTTTACCAGCCAGCCGGAGGCTAAGACATTGAGCCCAGCGAAATGGCCATTATACCGCGGGCATCAAAACATGCCTTTGGGCATGTTTTGCCGCACACGCGGGCTAGCGTTTTTTGAACGGGCGACGAGGCGGTGCTGCTGGAGGCCTGTAACTAGCTGGAGGTTCAGAAGGAAACCCTTGAACCAAAGTCCCAGGAGCCACTTTTTTGCCTTTGGGAACTGGGCCTACCAAGCAAGATAATCGCTTGCCTTCCATTTTAGGTGGAGCTTCAAGAGTTGCTTGGTCATCTAACAACTTCGCGAAATCTTGGAGCGTTTGCCAGCCCATAGCAATGTTCTGAAGCTCTCGACCACGGTAGAAAACGGTGACTTTCGTCTTGTTGCCTTCTGCGAGGAACTTCAAGGTATTTTTGGCTTTATGCTCAAGATCGTGCAAATCAGTTTTGGGCCGCAATTGCACTTCTTTGACTTCAACAACGACCTGCTTTTGCTTCGCAACCTTTTGCTTCTTTTTCTCTTCGTATTTGAACTTTCCGTAGTCCATAATTTTACAGACTGGAGGATCAGTAGTGGGTGAAACGTTTACGAGGTCAACGCCCATTTCCTGGGCCATATCACGAGCTACCCGTGTGTCTAAAATCCCTAATTGCTCGCCATCTTTTCCAATCACACGTACAAAAGCTGCACGAATTTGCTTGTTGATTTGGTGGGCATTTTTGTCAGGACCACGGCTTTTATTATATTTACTAATGGGACATTCCTCCTTGTTGGATCGTCAAGATTATCTATTTACAACCTAAGTATCTGTTTATCAAATCCTAGAACTTTTCATTTGTTCGGCCAACTCGGCCTTCAATTCATCGACTTTGATGCCCTGGCGTTGTTTTCCGTCTCGGTCCCGTAGGCTGACCACGCCTTCTTCGGCCTCTTTGGCCCCAATCAAAATCATATAGGGAGCCTTTTCTGGCTGGTGGCGCTTGATTTTGGCCGAAAGCTTATCGTTTGAATCGTCCAATCGAACGCGGTATCCAGCCTCTACGAGTTGATAGTATAGATTCTGGGCAAAATCCTTGGATTCATCAGAAATGGTAAGAATCTGAAGCTGAGTAGGAGCCAGCCACAGTGGAAAACGGCCAGCAACGTGCTCGATGTAGATGCCCATGAATCGCTCAAAGCTTCCTATGATCGCCCGATGGATCATAACCGGATTGTGGGCTTTGTTGTCCGATCCTGTGTATTCCAGATCAAATCGACCCGGCATTGAGAAGTCAAGTTGGACGGTTCCGCACTGGTGCGTGCGCCCGATCGAGTCTTTTAAATGGAAGTCGATTTTAGGACCGTAGAAAGCTCCGTCACCAGGGTTCACTTTGTATTCAATTCCAGCGGCTTTTAGAGCATTAGCAAGGGCCTGTTCAGCCATATCCCAGGTTTCCTCGGTACCAATGCGACCTTCTGGTCTCGTGGAAAGCTCGACAGCAAAGTCGAATTCAAAAGTAGAGTAGACTTTTCGAATCATACCTAAGATCTGAAGGATCTGGGGCTCAATTTGTTCTTCCGTACAGAAAACATGGGCGTCGTCCTGAACGAAGCTTCTAACGCGGAACAAGCCCGCAGTTACACCGCTTCGCTCGTGCCTATGAACTCGGCCAAACTCAGCGTACTTCAAGGGAAGGTCCCTGTAAGAATGTCTAGAATTTGCGTAAATGAGGCAGTGGCCAGGGCAGTTCATGGGCTTGATGGCGAAATCACGCTCATCGACCTTTGTAAAATACATGTTTTCTCTATAGTGATCGTAATGTCCTGACTTTTTCCACAGCTCTTCACTCATCATGAGCGGAGAGATCACGTCGCTGTAGCCGTTGGCGCCATTTAATTTTCTGACGAAATTTTGAATCTCTGCGTAAACAAAAGCTCCCGCGGGATGGAAGAATGGGTTTGCTGGGGCTTCATCATGAAAACTAAACAAGTCCTGCTCGACGCCAATTCTGCGATGGTCGCGTTTTTTGGCTTCTTCGACCATGTGCAAATAATCTTTGAGAGCTTCACGAGATAGGAAAGCCGTTCCGTAAATGCGAGTGAGCATCTCGTTTTTTTCGTTGCCTCGCCAGTAAGCCCCTGCCACATGAGTGAGCTTGAAAGCTGGGACATGAGAAGTTTTGGGAACGTGCGGGCCACGGCAAAGGTCGGCAAACTCACCCTGCCAGTAAATACTCACGGTCTTAGCGCCTTCGTTTTTGACGAGGTCTTCGATGATTTCGACTTTGTAATGTTCACCCTGATCTTTGAAGAAGGCAATCGCCTTGTCGGTATCCCAATCTTCACGTTTGACGGTGTGGGCTTTTTTGATGATTTCTTTCATCTTCTTTTCGATCTCAGGAAGGTCTTCTTCTTTGAAGGCTTCTTTCTTGGAAAAGTCATAAAAGAAGCCGTTTTCTATCACAGGGCCGATCGTCACTTGGACATCAGGATAAAGTTCTTTTACAGCTTGAGCGAGAATGTGAGCACACCCATGTCTTACGATCTCTAGAGCTTCGGGATCTTTTTCAGTGATAAACTCAATCTTTTGGGCGTCCTTAGGAAGTGTTCTGGAGAGATCATAAGCCACACCATCAACGCGTACGGCGAAGACTCGGGTTCCCTGGAATTGATCCTTGTAAACATCTGCTGCCGTTTGCGGCGCAGCTGGATCGATCTCGATAGAAGCTTCTTTAGTCTCAAGTACAAACTGGGCCATTTATTGTGCGTTCCCTGTCATGGAGTTTTTCATATCCTGTCTTTGTTTTTGCCCGATTTTTCTGAGTCCGTCTAGGGGGGCTAAGCTTTCATCTTCTTCAGCACTTTCGAGATAGGTGTATCCAGCGAGTCCGTCCTCATAATATTTCATAATGAGCTTGGACTCTTTTAGGCTAATTGTTCCCTTAGTGAGGGCCTGTTCCGCACTCAATCGCAAACGCTTAATAAGCTCGGATTTTGAGTACTCTACATAGCCAAGCACGTCGGTGACCGTATCGCCTTCGACGATATGATCAATCTTGTAGCCCTCTTCGCTCATAGAAACATAAACAGCGTCGGTATCGCCAAAAAGGTTATGAAAATCTCCGAGAATCTCCTGGTAGGCACCAAGAAGGAACATCCCGATGTAGTATGTTTGGCCTTCTTCAAAATCATGCAAGTCAAGAGTTTCGTTGACGTCCTTCATATCGATAAAGCGATCAATTTTGCCATCAGAGTCGCAGGTAAGATCTAGGAGAATCGCTTTTCTAGAGGGTTTCTCCTTAAGCTTATGAATGGGCATGATGGGGAAGAGTTGGTCGACGGCCCACATATCAGGCGCCGACTGGAAGAGAGAAAAGTTGCAATAGTAAGAATCACTCATCAATTTTTTGAGGTTTGTGAGTTCTTCCGGTTTGCGCTTGAGTCCTTTTTCAAGCTCCATGACTTTGCTGCAGAAAATCCAAAAGATATCTTCCATGAGGGCACGTTGTTTGAGCGAGAAATAACCCAAATTAAAGAGATTCATTCCATCTTCACGAATTTTGAAGGCGTCCTGCAAATGCTCGTTTAAATTTTTAGGAGTTAACGTCTCAACAAGATTCAAAAGATCTTGAATGAAGTCATGATCTTCTCCATCGGTATCAATCTCTGAAAGTGTTTTACGTTCAATGCGGTGTTTGCCAAGAACGTTAAAAACAAGAATGCTGTGATGAGCGACAAGGGCCCTACCCGCTTCAGTGATGATGTGGGGGTGTGGGATCTCCTTCTCGTCGCAAACCGACTTGATTTGTCCGACAACATCATTGGCATACTCCTGCATGTTGTAATTCATTGAGTTTTCCCAATTGGTCTGGGATCCGTCATAGTCGACTCCCAATCCACCACCCACATCGAGGTATTTTAGGCCGCCAGCCAGTTCTGCTAATTCAGCATAAATTCGACTAGCCTCAATGAGAGAATCTTTGATGGCTCTCAAGGCCGTGATCTGAGATCCAATATGGAAATGCAGCATTTGCAAACAATCCAACATGTCGTGTTTCTTCAGAAGCTCCACACCTTGGATCATCTCTGAAACCGTCAGGCCAAATTTTGATTTGGCGCCCGAACTTTCGATCCACTTCCCGGCCCCCTTTGCTTCCAGCTTCGCCCTAAAACCAATGACGGGACTGATGTGCAAATTGTGAGCTGCCTCAATAATCATAGCTAACTCACTAAAACGGTCGACGACAAGAATGGTGTTCTTGCCAAGCTTTTGAGCAAGCAATGCTGTTTCAATATATTCAAAATCCTTAAAACCATTGCAAACGAGCAAAGCATCGGGAGTATCTAAACTCGCAAGTGCAATAAGAAGTTCAGGCTTTGAACCAGCTTCTAATCCGAGACAAGTGGGCTTGCCCGACTCAACGAGCGATTCTACAAGATGACACTGTTGGTTTACTTTTATGGGGTAGACGCCGCGATACTTGCCTTCGTATTCGAATTGTTCGAAGGCATTGTGGAAGGCTTTTGCGAGACTTTGCACTCGAGAACGAACAATGTCTGGAAAACGAATAAGTACAGGAGATCTAAGTCCTCGCTCTACAAGGTCATCAACCAAATTTACAAGATCAACTTTTGGAGCTTCAGATTTTGAACCTGGAGTCTTTCCTTCGGGACAAATTTCAACATTGCCTTTGTCGTTGATGGCAAAATAGCCAGCGCCCCAATTATTGATACCGTATAAATCTGCTGACTTTTTTTCGTTCCAAACTTCCATCGACTCTTCTTTTCCTTTGCTCCGAGAATACTGTCTAAGTATTCAAATAAACGGGCACTTTTACAGAAAAATGAGTCGAGCACAAAGGAAAAAATGGCCCTTTCAAAAAAGAAAAACGGTGCGTCCCGTGAAGGCCGCACCGTATTCTATTTTTTGTTTGTGATCAGCTAGCTTTTAGTAGCGATCGAGACCTACTGGCTTGTGATATTGAGCTTCTTTCTCAGCTGCTACGTTACGTTCCATTACAGACGCACATGCAGAAAGTCCAAATGCTACAACCATTAATGCCAATAGAAATCCCTTGTTAAAACTTTTCATAGTTTCTCCCCCTTTTGGTTTTTTACCCCTTGTACTTATTAGACGCGCCCCAGGCGACTTTGGGTTAAAAAATTACCTTTCTTTACTCATTCTTCATTTTCGACCATTTACATTCATCGTTGAAGCAGCAACTAAGACTCTATCGGCATATTACTTTAAAGCTTTAGCGCAAAGCGTTATTATTCTGAGTATTTTGACAAGGTTTTGACTTTAAAGGGCTTTCTTAACGATTGATGGGCTTACCTACCTAAAAATTCGGCCATATACTGATTGGAGGATTTAGGGGGAAGTATGGATTGTCCAAAATGTCAGGGAATGAAGCTCAAAGTAGAAACCTATGAGGGTGTCCAGCTCGACAAATGCCCCAAATGCCAAGGTATTTGGCTTGATGAAGGTGAGCTCATCCAAATCGTAAAGACCGAAGAAGAGACGTTCCCCGAGGAATTACTCCATGAGACCATATCCGATGCCTTTAATGGCGTTCCAAAGAAAGAAGTTGAAGAAGATGTTCATTGCCCCAAATGCTCTAAGGCGATGCGCCCTGTGAATTATGACTATGGCAGTGGCGTGGTTATCGATCGCTGTGCTGAACACGGGATTTGGCTCGACGGTAAAGAGCTAGACAAGGTTCAAGTTCATGCCGAACACTGGCAACAGCAGGCTGAGCTCAATAAAGGCGAATGGACTAAGCTCGTTAACGACGCCGGTTCAGCTTCGAATGCAGCGAGTGATTCAAAAATGCCGGCAATTTTCAAGCCGTTTGCCTACGTGATTGAACGAGTGCTCTTTAAAGTAAATTGAAGCCTATCGTCTATGAGGCGGGCGAAGTCTTTTCTTCTTTGACCTAGGAGGGTTCGCTGGATCGTACAACACATTCCTTACAGTAGAATTTTCCTGCACGTTGTAAGAGATGTAACCATGTAGATCCCAAGGCGTCACACTAAAAAGTGAGGCTTCCTTGATACGAGACTTCTTCTTGGCCAATTTTAGACCGTGTTTGATTCCTAGATCAAAGATGCCTTTTTGGATCGTTACCAAATATTTTAACGAAGACTTACTTGTGGCATCAGGAATCAGGTTTCGGTCCACTCCAATGATGGAATTAGCCAGTCCATAGATCCCATCTAGGCCAACCATCATCCACTGAGCCAAGTAACCAAGATTTGGTTTGACTTCATAATTGAGTTCAAGACGTTCGATAAAAACATCCGCCATAAAGATCATGCTCCACAATTCAAGCAAACGATCTTGTGGTCTCCAAGAACCTACGATCTCAAACTTTTCTGAAGACATTAAATCTCCGGGAGACGGCATCTCTTTTTTTCCAACGCCCACTAGCTTCAATAAATTAAAAACTTTATCGGAGCGAATGTTGGCAAACTTGGGTGTGAGTTCGCTGATATCCAAACCTGCTGCCTGAGCATAAGCAAGAAGAACAAGTTCGGAACAAAAGAGCTTAGAGGAGTCGCTCACATCCATCTCAATATCGTATCCCACTTCATCACGAACCCACTGTTCGGCAATTTCGGCTGCGCGCTTAGCAATTCTTTTCCTTTCGCCTTCATTCCTCCATCGAAGAACGAGAAGACCATTTAGTTTTTCATTTTTGAAGTATTCAAAGTCATTACTAATGACACCTTTTTCAATAATGGCTTCCATTGTTCTAAAGCCATTCTCGTCAATTCTAACCATAAAGGCGTGAGAGTATTTTTTCTGCGGAAAAGTAGACTGAGTGATCATGGACGATATCCAGCTTGTCCCCATTGAGAGAACGACGTCGCCATCTTCGAAAGGAAAGTCCCCAAACTCTTCAATTTGAAGGAATTCGCCTTTTGAAGTCGAGAACCAAGATGAGCTTTGACCTTGTAGTTGCATTCTCTCTCGAACAAGATCTTCAAGGAAGGCAATCAAGGCAATTGATTTCTCTTTTTCGAGATTAGGTGTAATGTTTTGAATTCTATTTATCTTTTCCTGGTGGATCAAAGAGTAAAATTTTCCGTCAAGGCTGTTTGGTGAAGAATCTAGGACACACAAAAAGAATTGGTCACGTGCGTGGTTGGAATCGCCTAGTTTACTAACACAGTTTTGGGCGACGTTTCTGGACTGGCGGTTAGCACCGGTTTTAATGTCAAAAAAGTATTTCTCCGCAGCATCTACGACCTTGGCAGAAACACCAAGACGGTTCAACACGCGAACTTTTGAGGTAGCGACATGCTCATCAAGTGAAGTCTTGGACGGGGACCACACAACATCGTCAAATTGATTGCCGAGGCCCTCTCCCGCCTGAACCTGCCCTGGGCCAGCAAGCATCATTGACAACAAATATAGAGAGTTCAGGAAAAAAGTAGATTTAGGGAAGAGACGAGAAAACATCATAGGCTCTAAAAAATTGCAACGAAAGTGCCAGATGTGGCCCCATCCATTTATTGCGATATTCGAGACTTATGGCCACATTTTCTAGGGTATTGAGATAAGGAGCCGTCGAGCGCAAACCGATGTAAAAAATCTAGACACATTTTTCCCTTGTATATTGTTGAATCAAAAGTTTGCCCTTAATCTTGAAGGCACAATGAAATGCCCAAAATGCAAATATGAATTGATTGAAGAGATGTCTCCTGCTGGTGCCCTAATTGACCGTTGTTTTAGCTGTGGTGGAGTTTGGTTAGACAAAGGTGAACTAGCATTTTTTGTGAAAGACAAGCGACGCCTTGGACGTTACCGGGAACTTGGTCTTGAGAATTTGAAAGCTGTAGGAAACTTTTGTCCCCGAGATCAATCGGGGCTTAATTCAGGAACCCTACCCGGCTTTGACATTGAGGTAGAAGAATGCCCATGCTGTATGGGGCTTTATTTTGACGAGAACGAACTGGAATCCGTCAGCAAAAAGGGCCTAGTTCCAATAGTCGCCAAGAAACCGCAGACGTCAGACGGACCTAAGAAACACCCCAAAAGAAGTCCCGTCCTAAAGGCTCGCTTCCTACGGAATCCGGAATCGTTGCCTGTGAAGAAAAAGATTTCTCGAGCAACACTAGCCACACTACCCAAACTACCTTCGCTACTTTTCACTTCTTTAGGTGTTGGTGGTGGTCTCCTTGGCCTCCTCCTGCTTGGAATCTTTTTGGCTTCCTATGCAGGATATGTTTCATTTCCATTGGGTTTGCTGATCTCAGTAGGACTTGTCGGCTTAAACTTCTTACTGGGACCATGGTTTATGAGACTAAGTCTCGGCTGTGTGGGAACGACAGATTGGATCTCACATACTGATCTTCCTCCGCACATTAGTCAGTTCTTGGAAGAACAGTGCCAGAAAGAAGGCATTCCTATTCCAAAGATTGGACTGATCCATGATTCGGCTCCCACTGCCTACACTTTTGGACATACTCCTAGCAGCGCAAACTTGGTTCTTTCGAAAGGCATTTTTGAGATGCTTGATGAAGAAGAATCTAAAGCAGTAGTGGCCCATGAATTAGGACATATCGTTCACTGGGATTTTGCCGTGATGACTGTGGCGCAATTGGTTCCCATTTTCTTATATCAAATCTATCGAGTTGTTTTAAAAAGCGGCAAAAAAGGATCCAAGAAAAAAGATAGTGGTCAATTGGTTTTCATTGCTTATGGCGCTTATATTCTTTATTTGATTAGCGATTATATCGTTTTGTACCTATCGAGGGTTCGCGAATATTGGGCCGATCGCTACAGCGGACGTGTTACTGAGAATCCCAATGCGATGTCTAAGGCTCTCGTTAAAATTGCTTATGGATTGTCTGGAAGTAGTGAAAACCTGGACAAAGAGACCGCAAAAGAGAAAAAGTCAGCCCGCTCCTCCATGGACTCCTTTTCACTGTCAGATTCGAAGTATTCTGATAGCTGGGGATTGTTTGCTGCCAATCAGTCCGTTCGAGATGCAAAAGACGTTATGCGATGGGATATGTGGAATCCTTGGGCACTTTATTATGAAATGAATTCGACCCACCCACTCACGGCAAAACGAATTCAGGCGATGTCTCTACAGGCAGCGCATATGGGCCAAGAGCCATGGATCAATTTCGATGATAAGCAACCTGAAAGTTATTGGGACGAGTTCCTAGTTGATCTTGTTATGAAATACTTGTCATTTGTCATTATCATTCTAGTGCTAGTGACTTATCCCTGGCAAAATGGAATGGGAGAAGCTCTTTGGGCTCGTATCATTGGCGCCATCGGAATCGCAATGATATTGAGATTGGGATTCACCCACAACAAGTCCTTTGTAAACAAGTGTTCTGTGTCAGCTTTGTTGAAGTTGATAAAAGTTTCTGCGACTCGAGGGGTGCCGGCGACGATACAGGGTACGATCATCGGACGGGGCGTTCCTGGCTATGTTTTTAGTGAGGACATGGTGATAAAAGACAGCACAGGACATCTATTCCTGGACTATCAACAGCCTCTAGCTATTTGGAATTTTCTTTTTGCACTTTTTAAAACAGATAAATACATCGGAGAAGAAGTCATCGTTAAAGGCTGGTATCGAAGAGCGCCAGTACCTTACTTTGAAGCCTATAGTGTCCAAAGCTCCAGTGGAACCTCAACTTGCTACACCTATCATATGAAATGGGTTTTTGGTCTGGGATTGATAGCCTTTGCTTTTGCACTAGGAAGTGGAATGTTTAGTCATGTAACAAAAGCACTTTTCAGTTAAAGGATCGATGAAAAACTAATCTTCTCTAAAATGCGTCCCGAGAGATTTTTCATTTTTTAGAGCTGAATAAAGCACCATGGTTGAAACCAAAACGGCTTGTCTTAACCCGATGAGTGATTCACACAATTGTCCGCGACTGTAGAATTCTTCCACATCATTTCTTAAGTCAGAAAGAATTCGTTCGGCCCTTTTTAGGCGAGCTTTGTTCCTGGCGAGTCCAACGTAGTTCCACATCGTTTTACGCAGAAGCTGCCAATCTTGTTGTAACAATGCTGGATCCACAGCTTCTTTGCCATGGATCCATTCTTGCGCTTCGAAATTCATAAGCTCACCCTTTTGGGCATAATCTGCTGCAGTCCCGCCAGCGCGATCTCCAAAGACGAGGGCTTCAAGCAAAGAAGTCGATGCAAGGCGATTGGCTCCGTGTAATCCCGTGCAAGCGACCTCACCCGCTGCGAACAATCCCGGTAAGGAAGTTCCGCCATTGGCATCCGTCCAAACACCTCCTAAAGTGTAATGAGCAGCGGGAACGACCGGAATAAGATCTTCTCTTGGATCAAGTTTTTTTGATTTCATTACCTCAAACAAACTCGGAAAATGGGAATCCAAATCAGGCATATTCCTACAATCCAACCAGACATGAGAGGCATTGGATTCAATCAATTCTTTATGTATGGCGCGAGCTACAACATCGCGAGGTGCTAACTCATCTACAAAAGATTTCTTTTTGGAGTTCAAAAGTTTCGCTCCAGCACCGCGCAAGGCTTCCGAAAGCAAATACCTACGATCGTTTTCAATATACAAGGCGGTTGGATGGAACTGTACATATTCTAAGTGGAGGG
>CAZXHL010000048.1:0-14514 GCA_964640545.1 uncultured Bacteriovorax sp.
TGTCAGCCAATTTGTAAAAATTGAGGAGGAAGAGCGTAGCTTCTCCTCCAGCGAAAGAGATTTCGACAAGCTTCCCCCCACAATCAAACGCAGAGCAGAAGAGTCTACTCGCTTAGGCAATCTCTTTCATAGTTTCATAGAAGCTTTTGATTTTTCTCGCGACACGAGTGAGCAGATTTCCGAAAAGCTATCCCAAAACTCAAAAGCAGAAAGAGACCTGATTCAGTTTGCGATAGAGTCCCTACTCAGCAATGACGAACTCGCCCCTTTAATCTCCGAGCTAAAGCTCAACCCCACAAATTTCCAACGAGAGTTTGGCTTGTTTCTTCTCTCGGACACTTATCGTCTCACAGGTTTTGCGGATTTATTGTGGTTCAAATCAGCCGATGAACTATGCATCATCGACTGGAAGACAGGTAGCAACATAAAACGTCTTGAATCCGAGGAAAGAATCGAAAAATTTAAAAGGCAGCTGACCCATTACGCCAAGGCTTTTTCAAAATCTTATAAAAAAATTACGATGATGGTGATTGCCATAGAACTATCCCAAACCCCAAAATCAAAGCTGCTACTAAACGACAAATTCCAGCATTAGCTCTAACCGCCCTCTTCGACCTGCATCAAATAAGGGTTTATCTCACCCGCAGGGTTTGGAGACAGCCCCGCCCCTGTATCTTCTGGCGCATTCTCCGCTAGCTCCGGAACTGGCGGCGGCGCGACCAAAGTTGAGTTGTCCACAGGCGTATACATCGCCAGATCTTTTCCTCGCTCTTTCCAACCAGACTTGGAAGTTCCCACTCTTGCAGCATTAAAAGAAATCTGAACCTGCTCAGCTGTCAAAATAGGTTTATCTTGTGCAAGTTCAGCTTTCTTAAGTTGAGCACGACGAAGCAATTCATCCATTTGAGCTTTCACGACATAATCATCGTGATGGGAGCTTTTTCCATCGGGAGAAACCTGGCTGTGTTGAACAACCGCAGAAACATCGTAGCCCTCTTTTTGGGTTTTCGTGGCGGAACGCCATTTGAACATTTTATCCTTGGTCGTGATCTTCGCTTTTCTTTCCCCAGGAGTAAGAACGTCCGGCGTAAGATCTTCGACGCCTTCTTTCGTTACACCGTGCTCAAGCTTGATCTCGATATCATAGACCTTCTCAATCTGAGCTGAGATAAACGCATAGACGGCCGCAGCTGACTCAGTTTGAGCTTCCGTCAGATCCTTATATAGATTCTGATGTGTGCCATTTTTCTTGCCATTGTAGTCACCAGAGAGTTCGACGTGAATAGAACATTTGTTATGCCCACGGGCAGCTGGCATCGCATTTTGAATGGGACCATGCTGTAAAATCTCTCCTTTTTGGCCAATTGTAAAATGTGCAGGCGTCGGTTTCAGATGATCGGTACAAGTTCGATGAGTGATAATAACAATGTTCTTACATCCCTCGAAAGAATTCGACTTTGTATCTCCAACAGCTGTCGGCAAATATGGAACTCCGGGCATCAAGCCCTTTTTATAATCTTCCTCAAAGAATAAGGTTTTCCCTGCGTATTTCTCCGTAGGAAATTCCCCATCGCCAAACTCCGCAAGACTAGCCTCAACATCAAAGGCATCTGCATCTGCCTCACCTGATCCATTCTCATCAACAACTGAGGCCTTTGGAAATCCAACAACCCCTTTTCTTTGTGGGTCGGTAATTGGTGATACAGTCTGCACGATTCCTGGGTGAGAATGTCCATTGGCATCTTTCACGGAAACGTACTTCTTACGATCCCAAGCATTCGTCCGGTTAGTTAGCTCACAATCTTTTCCCGTTGGTAAATGCTGCTGCAAAAACACAGCCTCTTCCGTAGGTTTAGAAATTTTAGCCAATAGATTACCTATAACTTTAGAAGATTCAGAACATTCTCCCTTCCACATTCGAAATCTTCTCGCCTCAATCCGAACTTCAACCATGGTTTGGGCCATGACGTCTGCATAATCAACAATTTTTTTATCCGGCTTAAGTCCCGACCTTGCTTCATAGCGAAGCAAAAAGTCAGCCTTGAAACTCTCGAACAAGGTTCTCGCAATATCTTCCTGCACGACCCCTTTGCTTGAAACAAGATCCTGTTTGGCATTGATATTGGCCCTGCAAAATTCCGTAAAGTCATTTCGCATTTCCGCCTTGTTATACCAAGTCATTGTGCTGCCCTTAACCTTCAACTTTGTTAGTGGCTCTACGGGACAAGCCATACGATCCGCAAAAACATACGCCAGTCCGCGAGTGGAATTTACAGTGAAGGCATCAGGAGTTTTGGAAAAGCCAATTCTCTGCAAGAGAGTCTTCGGTTTAGCTTCTCTCCACTCCGGTGAATTTGCCCCATGAGGCTGAGCCTTTGATTCAACGCAGAGAATGAGTAGCAATAAAATGAATGACCATTTCCCCAAATGCATCTTTCCCCCAAATCTAATTTTAACATTAGGAGCTTCTACTTTAAAAGAACTTAACTTGGTCTTAACCATAGTTTAACATTCCAGCTAACTCCCTGATTATAAGGAGGAAGCATGGAGAAAAACGGCTGGAATACTCGGAGAAATCGCTAAGTAGTCACAAGTTTTGGCGCAAAAAGCCTGTTAGTCACGTTCTTCCAGCGAAGTAAAGCTACGGCAAGAATTGCCTCTTTAACGATCGAACCGCTCATTTTAGATTGGCCGGCCCTACGCTCCTGGAACACAATTGGCGTCTCAACAAGTCTACGCCCGAGAACCAAAGTTCGGTATTTCAATTCGATTTGAAAAGTGTAGCCCTTGCTTCCAATTTGATCGAGGTGCAAAGCTTTAAGCGTCGCTCGGCTCCAAGCATTGAAGCCCCCCGTCCAATCGTTGACCGGGTAGCCCAGCCAAAAAGTAGAATAGATCGAACCGCCCCTAGAAAGAAACAATCGCCCCTTACTCCAATTCGAAACGCCGCCACCTTTGATATACCTACTTCCACAAATAGCATCACAAGTTCCTGAATCAATCAGTTCCAAGAACTGCGCCAAATGAATAGGGTCGTGCGAGAAGTCCGCATCCATTTCGAAAAACCAATCGTAGTCCTTTTCCATTCCCCAGCGAAAAGCATTGATGTAAGCCTTTGCGAGTCCGCCCTTTTCTTTTCCATGCAAGACATGAATCTGAGGGTTCTCACGAGCCAACTTATCGCATAGCTGTCCGGTTCCGTCTGGCGAGTTATCATCTGCAAACAAAATATCGCAGCGATCACCAACAACTTCGAAAATTCTTTTTGCAAGAATCTCTACATTGTCAGCTTCGTTGTAAGTCGGGATGCAAATTAAGGCTTTCGCATTTACTGACCTAGCTTGTGCAGATTTAACTGTCATTAGCACATTCCCAATTAGTGATGCTCAGGCACGAAAGCACCAGAAACAAACTCATTGAGAGGCGTGTATGCGATACCAAGATCATTGGCAACAGCGCGGTAAGTGCAAGCGCCATCCCAAGTGTTCACACCAAGAGCCAACGCAGGATCAGCCTTAATGGCTTCTTCAATTCCAGCTGCAAGTCTAACGGCATAAGGAAGTGTGTGGTTGGTCAAAGCCAAAGTCGAAGTTCTAGCCACACCACCCGGCATGTTGGTCACACAATAGTGAGTCACATCGCCTACTTTGTAAGTTGGGTTTTCATGAGTGGTAGGCTTGGACGTTTCAAAACATCCACCTTGGTCAATCGCGATATCAACCACGACAGATCCAGGCTTCATATTCATAATCATTTCTTTTGTCACAAGTTTAGGAGCTTTGGCTCCCGGAATAAGAACACTCCCGATCACAAGGTTCGCGCGTTCAACACTTTCAGCAATATTAAACTCATTCGACATGCGCGTGTTGATGGAGTTGCCGAAGATATCATCGAGATACATCAATCTCGCCTGGCTCTTTTCGATCACGGTAACTTCAGCCCCAAAACCAACAGCGATTTTCGTCGCATTGATTCCAGCCACACCGCCACCAATGACAGTCACTTTTCCGCGATCAACACCCGGAACTCCGCCGAGCAAAATCCCAAGACCACCGTTGTGTTTTTCGAGAAGGCTTGCACCAACTTGAGTAGACAAACGGCCCGCAACTTCAGACATCGGCGTGAGAAGTGGAAGAGCTCCGTTCGGAAGCTGAATGGTTTCGTAAGCAATCGCACGAACTTTGTTTTTTGTGAGGGCCTTTCCAAGCTCCGGCTCGTTCGCCAGGTGCAAATAAGTGTAGAGAATGAGGCCTGGTTTCATCAGATCATACTCGGCAGCGACAGGCTCCTTGACCTTAATCACCATGTCGACGTCCCAAGCATCAGCAGCCGTGGGAACGATTTTGGCCCCACAACTCACATACTGCTCGTCCGAAATGCCTGAGCCTTCGCCCGCTTTCGTCTGGATAAGCACTTGGTGGCCAGCTGAGACGAGTGATTTGACGCCAGCCATAACAATTGCAACTCTATTTTCAAGGTTCTTGATTTCCTTAGGAATACCGATTTTCATGTGTAAAGGAGACTAGCAGAAGATGGAATCGAACGAAGCAAAAATTGTAGAAAGTCCCACAAAAAATGAGACCGAAAACGTGACGGATAATGTCACTGAAAATGTGACGGCGGAAGTCCCCGATCATAGCCCGATCAAAACGCCCAGACTATGCACCGATGTGATCATCGAAGTTGGCGCCGGACTTATCGTCCTGATTGAGCGTAAGAATGCCCCCTATGGCTGGGCTCTGCCCGGAGGCTTTGTAGACGTTGGAGAAATGGTCGAAGAAGCCGCCATTAGAGAAGCACTTGAAGAGACCTCTCTAAATGTTGAATTAATAAGACAATTTCACGTCTACTCAAACCCTAAACGTGATGAAAGAGGTCATAGCGCCTCGGTCACTTTTGTCGCTACGGCTCGCGGGGAACCCAAGGCAGGTTCGGACGCAAAGAATGTAGGATTGTTCCACCAGATGAACCTCCCCGAGAACATTTGCTTTGATCACCGTGAGATCATCAAAGACTATTTTTACGAGCGTTATTAAATGACAACTAAGGCTAAGGTTTTGATCGTCGACGATGAAGTCGACAACCTGAATGCTCTTAAGCGGTTATTGAGAAATCACTTCGACGTTACGGTAGCCGAGAACGGCCAAGACGCCCTCAACATCGTTCAGGAGCAGCCTGAGTTTGACGTCTTCGTCTCGGACCAACGAATGCCCGGGATGACCGGATCCGAGTTTTTCGAAAAGGTCCAAAGCATCGCCCCAAAGCCTACTCGCATTCTACTCACTGGTTTCGCAGACCTTGAAGCCGTCATTGAGGCCATCAACAAAGGTCACATTTGGCGCTACCTCTCCAAACCTTGGGAGCCAGAAGACCTCATTCAAACCCTCCGTCAAGCAGCCGAACGAACCCAAATGGGCCGCTCTCTTGATAAGTCCAAAAAGGAACTAGAGAGAGCTCTCACTGAACTTCGTGCCAAAGACTGGGCTAGAGAACGTCTTTTGCTCATTCTTCTTCACGAGTTTAGAACAGCGCCACAGATTGTCGAAAATCTCAAAGCCCTCAATTCCAATGACGAGGCCGAAAACGTCACGCTTCGAAAACAGTTTTTAGAAAACCTCGAACGTCGCTTCCAACTCATGGAAGAAGACATCCACCTTCTCATGGAAGATGAGAAGAAGTTACAAAGGCTCAAGCGAGAATCCATTTCGCTTATCGAAGTCTTAGAAAAAATCACAACTCAGCAAAAGCACGCTTTTTCTCATTCGATCTCGACCCCAGAAAATGCCCTCATTCTCAGCAACAAAGAAATGCTGGAGAAGTCCCTCTCTCATTTCATCGAGCTTATGAACAACAACTCTCAAGGTAGCGCACCCAAAGTCGAACTCGACGATGGCCCTTCCCACATCTACATCACACTTTCTTTGTCTTCCGACAAATCTCTTCTCCCTAAGGGGCTTGAAAAAATGTCCCTTCATCCAGAACTCGCCTGGACCGCCATGCTCGAGCCCTTCGTCGGAGTGGAAGACTTTCAACACCACTCCACGGGATTGAGGGTCGAAACAGCCAGATGGGTTCGCTTCCTCAACAGCCAAGGATGCAGACCAGAATTCCAGATCTCCGGAACCGCAAATAAGGTGAACCTCACCTTCTCCTTCCCCAAAGGACAATAAAACCCATATTTGCCGACCAAAGCACACTGGCTCGAATCTTGAAGTAGGCCACCCATGCCTAGCCCACAACTCATACTATCGGGAGTCCTTTTCCTATCCTCCCAACACCCCACCTTCTTTACTTCACCGAGCCCCGATCTTTGGATCTCTGACGCCTCCAAGGTCTCAGCCCAAACCATGAACCGAGGAGTCATGCTAAGCACCAAACTAGATCATGGCATCGCCTTTGCTCATGGCCTGAAAGACAGCCAACTCCAGCGCATTCAAATCATCTCCCCCTCAAACTACAACGCGCTTATAAAATGTCCGAACTCGGTCGAACTCGGGAGTGAAGAAGGCCTCTTCGTGAAGGCCAATCAAATTCTCGAAGAAGCGAAGAGAGACAAACTCCAAAGCTGTGGATTCCAAGACCTTCACATCCTCCCCAAACAACTAGAGAACTCGCAAGAACTCAAAGCTGAGTTCAATGCCAAAGAACTCTACCTCAAGGCCAACGGCATCAGAATCCGTCATAGCTTTTGGGAAAATGGCAAACGTCACCTCACCATCGACGAATCTCCCTATTCTCAAAACGAGGTTTCTCGTCTTTTATCCCCGCTCACTCCCTACTTTAAAATCAAAGAACAAAAAACTCCGCAGCCGGGCAACACACTTATCGTTGAAGTCACTCTCTTCGAGTTCTTTAGAAGTGCAGCCGACTCCCTTGGGATCGATTGGCCAGAGCAATTAAAAATCTTCTCCCTTGCCAATCCCTTTGACCTCAAAGGACTCAACAGCGAGCGCTCCCTCAGCATCAACTTCAATCAAATGCAGGGACTCTCCAAAATTCTGGCAAAGCCTCGCCTCAGAGTGCAAGCAGGAGAAAGTGCGACTTTCCAATCAGGTGGAGAAATTCCGGTCACTATCATAACCGAAAACATTCAGCAGACATCTTGGAAACCTTATGGCCTACTTCTCGATCTAAAGCTCGATCCTGCGACAAAAGCGGGGGAACAAGAGATCAACCTCAACTTTAAAATTGAATTGTCTGAGCCTCAGATGAGCCAGGGCACAGAGACTCTCCCCTCAATCCAAACAAGAAAACTCGAAAGTCGCTTTGATCTCAGGATCAACGAAACCACCCTTCTCTCTTCTATGACCCAACAAAGAAGCGGTGAGAACAAGTCCGGCGTCTACGGACTCATGAACCTTCCCATCGCGGGAGGAATCTTCTCCAAGAAGGGTTCGCAGAACCAATCCTCGGAACTTTGGTTTGCGATCCGGCCTACCTGGGAAGACATGCCTTACACCCGAGAGATGAAAGATAGAGAAAATGGATTTAAAAAGTTTTGACCTCATCCAAAATCTCTTCAAAGACCCCACAATTGAAGACATCGTGCTCGCCCCGAACGGAGTCTCATTCTTCTCCAATGGAAGGTGGCAATCTGCGAAAGAGATTCAAATCGATCGCAGCACACTTCATAAAATTTCTTTAGACATTGCAGAACAAACCCACCAACAACTCAGCATCACCCAGCCCACTGTCGACAGTGTTTTCGATGCGGGAGATGAGAGACTCTTTCGTGCTCACATTGCCATTGAACCCCTGGTGGAGGATGGCCCCCAAATCACCCTCCGAAGACTCCCTGGCAAACGCAGTTTCGAGATCGACCCGTTCTTAGCGGACCCAACACAGGGCGAAGCCATAGTTGAAGCATTAAGAATGAAAAAAAACATTTTGATCTCTGGTGCGACAGGCTCCGGAAAAACCACTTTCATTTCAGCCCTGCTATCCAAACTTCCGTCCAGCGAAAGAGTTCTCATCCTAGAAGACTCTCCCGAACTACCCGTGCCGAACGACTTATCAGTTAAACTCCTGTGCCGTAGTGACCGTTTCGGCTATCGATCTGGAAGCTCTTGGGAGCTCAATGACCTCGTCATCGAAAGCCTTCGAATGAGACCCGATCGCATCGTCGTCGGAGAATGCCGCTCTCACGAAGCGAAGGGACTTCTACAAGCTATGAATACTGGTCATACCGGCTGCCTCACAAGCATCCACAGCGGAAATTGCGATCAAGCCCTTAGAAGATTTGCGGAACTTTCGGGAGAGCAATCCCATGGCTGCCTACCCCAGTGGGAGCTTGTTGTGCAGCTTCACTGCGATGACCATGGCAAGAGGCAGATCCAGGAGATGAAAACATTATGGAAGAGTTAGCCCAAGAAGCAGAACTGATTCAACTAAGATTGAAATCGGGAAAAAGTTTTATGTCGGCATGCAAAGATGCCAAAGCTGTTTCCGTCAAATCAAAAAATGAACGAGTTTGGCAAGAAAGGTGGACGAATCTCAAAGTTGGAGTTGAG
This sequence comes from uncultured Bacteriovorax sp., assembly GCA_964640545.1. Taxonomy (GTDB): domain Bacteria; phylum Bdellovibrionota; class UBA2428; order UBA2428; family UBA2428; genus JBGSZX01. The sequence continues at coordinate 8,511 of CAZXHL010000048.1, forward strand.
AAAGGACACTTTTCAGCACTCGAATCTGTTCAGAGCTTCATGAGATCTCTTAGGTTTGAAATCCGAGCTCAAAAACTGAGAAAGAAAAAGTCTCTCCTCCCCATCATTCAAGCGTGGAGTGTCGCTGGCGCCGCCATCTTATTTTATCTCACGATCAAGATATTCTTTTCGGAAGTCGTTCCCATGTCTTTATACCTCGAGGGAGCCATTCTACTTCTTTTAGGACTTGGGACTTATTGGATCTCGAGGCTGTTAAAAAATTTCGAGTCACAGTTCTGGGTCATAGATTGGCTGCGTGGGCAGTCTTTGCTTCTTGGGCAGGTAAAGTGGGGCAGATCTCTTCATCAGTGCCTCAGGGATTTCGACCCTGATCAATTTGCGTGGCCTACAGATCTCAAATCTTGGTGGAAGCAAAGCTGCTTGGAATCCTATAACTACCAAGACATCACCCCCTACAAGTCATCAGATACGAAAATAAAAAAGCAGGACTTTGCGTCGAAATATTCAGAATATTGGAAACTCTGCCTCGAGCAGTTCAATCGTAATGAGAGCTTTTTGCCATTGATGGAATCTCATTTGGAATATGAAGCTCAATCGTTTGAGGATTATTGTGAAACATTGGCGGAATGGCTAAGCGTAAAACTGATGTTGCCGCTCTTTTTATGTTTCTGCCCGGCGTTCATGTTGCTTTGTTTCGGACCGCTACTGAGCAAAATCACGCAATTCTAATAGGTGAGTTAATTTTCATAAGTCGGCTTTACTTCCGACTCGACTGGATCTGCAAAAGGTTTCACCCACGCGCTGACGGCCTGCGTTTTTTCGTTCCAGAAAATGGTTACCACAGACGTCTCATCTGGAGACACAAAACCCCACTGCTGCCCAACGGCACCAAGGGGATTGCGACTAGATTCCCAAAATCCTGCCGCACGAAGTGCTTCAATCCAATGATCGCGTGTCACAGCCCATTTACTATCCAAGGAGAGTTTGGAAACGTGTCTGTCACCATATTCACCCTTGAACGTTTCGAAGACTTTTACGATATAGACATTTTTTGCATCTTTAACGACGCAAGAATAGATGTTTTGAGGCGGTCCTTGTTTGACGAGCTTCAGAGTGCAGTCGACTCCTGGATTGCTTCGTGAAGCAGACCTGAACCAATCCACCGGAAAAATCACCAAGCCCAAATCTTCTTCGGCTACAAATCGTAAAATGACGGGGTCTCCTGAATAGGTGCTAGATGAACATGAAACTTGCAAAGCTAAGGCGAGAGAAAGAACTAGGCACTTTCCAAGAACTGGTAGCAGGTTAAGAAGTTTCAACATGAGCATCCCTATTAAAAACGAAAACTGAGCCCAAGGCCACCCCAGTAGGTATTTGATGAGTCTGCAATGTTAGCACGCAGCAGTGTGTTGACTTGAACGGTGCGACTTACCGAAACGAGGCCTCGCAGTCCAACTGTCACACCAAAGCGTGGCGCTGTGGACTGAACAATTCCGCTGTTGTTAATGATATCATCATCCAAACCCGACAAATCTGCCTGAGTTCGCTGATAGCTACCGCCAAGCTCAAGCGCTCCACCAATCAATCCACCAGAGCTAAAGGCCAAATACCGAGCTAGGATTCCCAAAAGTGAATAAGCGGTGCTGAGTGAATACGTATTCACATCCCCCTCAATGGTTAGTGCCTCACCTAATGACTGTTGATAAAAGGCACCTACCTCGAAGCGCCTCGCATACAAACTAGATCTCGAAGCAAAACCCCACATAGCTCCAACACCAAAACCTAAATTTCGACCCGTAGTTCCCCAGTTGCCATCGACATCAACGACAACCCGGCCCAAACCAGCAGATTGAACCTTCATGCCTCTTACGATTTGAATTTTTTCAGAAGGAAACCAACCTTCTTCCTTGGTCAAACCCAGTCGAACATAAGTCCATTCTTGTGTGCGATCCTGCTTGAGAATTTCTAATTTATCGCCTTTTTCTATGATGCCAAATTGGGTCGCCAAAGGATTAGGGGTTTCATAAAAAGACCCTGAAACTTTGGCCGTCACATTATCGACTCCACCATCTAGTTTTGTGATGTCGGAGGTGCCCCACTCGGCCTTAGTTGGCAAGTAAACTCGATCGCCATCTCTTCGAATGCTATTGGACAATTTCGAGCCCGAGCGACTTCCTGTAACCGCATCGAAGGATCCGCCTCCATTTGGTGCGCCTAATTGTCCAATCACGCTAAGTTTGTCTTTGGGATACCAACCTTGCTTATTCCTACTTCTGAGCAGAACCCATTGGCCTGTTTCATCGATCGTATAGGCGAGAAATTTTTCTTTTGTTGTGACCTCATGCATCGGCGTCGCCCACTCCGATGGGGCGGCCCTCAATCTGAGGGTTTCTTTGGGCTGGACGATATAGCGAGGATTTGTGGCCCCCTGATGAGTCATATCGAAGTATTCTACGTTACCAATAAAATGTGCCTGAGGATCTACCGGCTTCGAACTCATAGGAGCTTTTGTAGAATTGGGATCAACGGATTCTGTAGATTGTGATCGGCTGCTTTTCTGCCCCAGCATGGCCGCAGAACCGTCGTCCTGAGCTGCAACCCCACCAGAGTAGCTTCCCATCGAGAAAGCTAATGCCAGAACCAGCCCCATCAATCCAAATTTAGAGGGAATGAACTTCAAAGTGGGGCTCGCCACACGCTTTCTTTTCAAGTGCGAGAAGGAAGCCGCATCTGAAGCGAGCAAAGGATGCTCGCGCAAAGAAGGGTCCCTTGCTAAGGCCTCTTTTGTGAATTGCTTCACCTTATTATTAAACGCTCTCGGAGTAGGTCCATGGTGAACATGAGGCCTCGGGAAACGTCTAAGGTCGCCTCTAAAATCGGGATGCACATGATAAAGCTCATGCACCAGGGTTTCGATTCTTTCGTCAAAGCTTAAACTGAAAAATCGTGGGACGAGAACTGTAATCAAATAAAGTGGAGCATCTGGTGACTCAAGGTCCACACCTTTTAGCTCGTAAGTGTATCTTCCAGCGACTCCGTAACGCCTACCCTTGCGATACAAAGAGCCTCCGATATATCGAAGTGGAGTGACATAGGCCCAAATTCCAATCTTTCCCCTAGACCGAGACGTTCCAACTGAGACCTTTAACCTTCGAAAATCAAAGTTTGAAAACTCAGAAATTGACTGAGCAATCTCCCACATCAAGGCATGAAACTCATTATTGAGCGTGGCCACTCGATCATGTGATTTGCGTTTCTTTCTCTGCGGAAGACCGACGCTGTGACTAAAATTACTAGCAGCAGGGACCTGTAAAGGGAGCTCTGCGACCGCCGTTGGCGTTTCGCGGTTTGTGTTCCTCGTTAGTGACGAGAATAGAGAAAGCTGTCGGTCCCAGAAGCCCATCTTCCCTAAAATTTAACACACAAGTGCCCGTAAAAACGATACTCTTATTGTTATGCACCGCGTTATAAATTACGGGGTTCATTAGGGAAAAGGAGACCACGTTGAAAGCTCAAGAAGTGCAACATACAAATCCAATGGGATTGACCCTCCAAAAGGTCGACAACCTAAAGGAAGCCGAAATTCTGATCATTGAGGACGAATCATTAATGTCCGCCCTCATGCAGAGATACATGAAAACCCTCAGCCCTAAGGATTTCCATCAACGCAAAAATCCAAAAGCCCCAGTAAAAGTGCTGACCTTAGAATCGGGATGGGAGCTGCTAAACGCGGATCTTAGCCACATCAAGGTGGCTATTATCGATATCTTGCTACCTCAAGTGACCGGTGTTGATCTCGTGAGAGATTTTCGAAAACGCTACCCCGGCATGGGCCTTGTTCCCGTAACTGGGATGGCCACCGACCCCATGCAAAGAAGCATCAAAGAACTCTTACCAGAAGGCTTCGACATTCTATCCAAACCACTAAGACGCGAGGACTTCTTGAACAACGTTCTCAACGCCTGGAGCTATTCACAATCACATAAAGGATCTGGAAAGTTGTCTCACACGCCTTTCTCCTCAATTCCCATTGGGGAAGAAGGAGAAAGCGCTTGGACCGCGGGCGTCTCGACGTCTCAGCCGGTTTCAGTTGTGAAAAGAAGAAAGCTACCGTCTAAAAAAGCCGCATAGCCGAATCACGTCATTTTTGAAAATTTAGATAGATTTTCGCTCAGTGGGAGCGGGAGGGATTGGAGTCCCCATTTAAAAGACTCCAAAAGGAGGGACGTATGTTAAAAAGTATCCGCATGATTGAGGTTAGGGATCCTCTATTGGAGCATAAGCGGGGAACCGGCTCGGGACCGCCATAAATACGCTCGCACAACTTCAAGAGTAGCAATTTGATGGGACATGGCAAAAGCAGCCAATGTCCCATTTCTCGTTTTAAAAGCTCGATTCGTCTCAAACACCTCTAATCTCACTCTGAGCCCAAGAAACGTCAGATCTGGCAAAACACTTGGCCCTTGAATCTGAGCTCCATTTGCCCCATAAAGCTCCGTGCCAGCCGAGCTAATTTTTCTTAAGAAACCACCATTTAAACCTTTGACTCATAGCTCAATCTCCCCTAGCTTCCGCGATGTTTTCGAGATTTGCTCTTTCACAAAATGATTCCTGTAAACGGTCTTTTAAAAAAGCAAATCTTTAAGACAACAATCGAGAGGAATATTTTTTAAAAACCAAAATCATGTCTGAAACCAATACCACCAACAACCAAACCAAAGATCCCTTAACCCGCAAACTTCACGACGAGGAGAACGCCAACTCTTACAAAGAGGACGGCATGACCTTCGAAGAGATGTTTGAACAGTCTCTTGGAGACGAAGGTTCGCCGACTCATGAAGTCCGAACTGGTGAGGTGAGAGAAGGCAAAGTTATTAGTGTTGGAGCAGACAAAGTTCTTGTCGACATCGGCTACAAAGCTGAAGGCGAAGTCGACCTTAGCGAATTCAAAGCGCCAGACGGAACACACGACGTTAAAGTTGGCGATACATTCAGTGTCGTTGTTGCAAGACTCGAAAACGAGCACGGCCTTCTCACTCTTTCAAAAGATCGCGCTGACCTCATGAAGGCTTGGGACGAAATCGCTGAAGCTTGTGAGCGTGGCGACATCCTTGAAGGAGTCGTAACTGCAGTTGTTAAAGGCGGACTTCAAGTGAACATCGGAGTGAAAGCTTTCCTTCCAGGAAGCCAACTCGACACTCGCCCTATCAAAGATCTCGATCAGTTCGTAGGCAAAACTTTGAAATTCAAAGTGATCAAATTCAACCAAAAGCGTGGCAATATTGTTCTTTCTCGCCGCGCGGTTATGGAAGTGGAACGCGACCAACTCAAGAGTGCGACTCTTAAGCAACTTAAAGTTGGTGCTGTTGTTCGCGGAACGATCAAAAACGTGACTGACTACGGCGCTTTCGTCGATCTTGGCGGAGTTGACGGACTTCTTCACATCACTGATATGAGCTGGGGCCGCATCAAGCACCCAAGCGAAGCGATCACTGCTGGTGATGAAATCAACGTTCTCGTTCTTAAATACGATGCTGAGAAAGAAAGAGTTTCTCTCGGCCTCAAGCAAATCCTTCCTGACCCATGGGCCACTGTTGAAGATCGTTTCGTTGTTGGCCAACGTGTTAAAGGAAAAGTGGTTAGCCTTACCGACTACGGCGCTTTCATTGAAGTGGAAGCTGGCGTTGAAGGTTTGATCCACGTTTCTGAAATGAGCTGGACTCAACGAGTGAAAGATCCTCGCAAGATTCTCGACGCAAGTGAAGAAGTTGAAGCCGTTATCCTTGATATCGACCTCGATTCTCGCCGTATGAGCCTTGGCTTGAAGCAAATTTCCCCAAACCCATGGGATACATTGGAATTCAAATATCCTACTGGAACAAAAATCAAAGGCGTTATCAAAAACCTTACTGACTTCGGTATCTTCGTTGAAATCGAAGAAGGCATCGACGGGCTTGTTCACGTTTCTGACCTTAGCTGGGACAACAAAGTGACAAACCCTGCA
>CAZXHL010000048.1:14524-18895 GCA_964640545.1 uncultured Bacteriovorax sp.
AGTTTGAAAAAGGACAAGAAGTTGAAGCAATGGTCATGTCCATCGATAAAGCGAACGAAAGAATTTCACTTTCTGTGAAGAACCTTTCTCGCGATCCTTGGTCTTCTTTCATAGACGCGAACCCTGCTGGAACAGCTGTAGATGGCGTCGTTTCTAAACTTGCGAACTTCGGAGCTTTTGTTGAGCTCGATGAAGGTGTTGAAGGTATGGTTCACATTTCTGAGCTTTCTGAAGACCGCATCATGCACCCTGAGCAAGTTGTTAAAGTAGGCGACAAGATCAAAGTTGAGATCACGAACATCGACAACCGTGAGCGCAAGATCAGCCTGTCTGTAAAAGCACTCGGTCGCCGTGAAGAGCAAGAAAACATCGACACCTACACCAAGTCTCAAGGAACAGGCCGATCTTCTTTGGCTGACACCTTAGACCCAGCGATTGCAGCAAAACTTGGGCTTTTGGGCGGCGACGCATCGAAAGCTGACAGCTCGAACGTGGGAAAGTCTGACGACGGATCTTCTGAAGACAGTTGAGTCGCCAAAGGCACCAACGAAGATCCAGGACCCCAAAGTTCTGAAATTCTACAAAACCTGCAAGTGTCATAACTTGCAGGTTTTTTTGTGCCTTTATTGCGAGCCCCCGGGATAAGCTCTAAACTTCTGCTCGATGTCAGCACGTAGCTATATATTGTGGTTGGTTTTGGGCTTTGGTTTTCTGGGCGTAGCGTTTATCTACTCTGCCTCCAAAAGTGCGGAGGTCATGGGTGAATTCTTGACTGTCAGCGACTGGAACAATGAAGAGTCCGATCTCGGCAAAGCCGACGTTGCTCTCATCAGTCTAGATGGCGTCATCATGGACTCTAGCAAATGGCTTAAGCGCCTCAAAAAGATTGAGAAATCGGATGTTCCCGCTGTTGTGATTCGAATCGATAGCCCGGGCGGAGCCGTTGGACCCTCCCAAGAAATGTATGGAGCTGTGATGAAGCTCCGTAAGAAGAAAAAGGTATATTGCTCCTTCGGAGACCTCGCAGCTAGCGGTGGATACTACGTGGGCTCCGCTTGCGAAAAAATCTTCACCAATGCGGGCACCATTACAGGGTCTATCGGGGTGATCATGAGCATGATGAACCTCAAGGATCTCTATGCCTGGGCTAAGGTAAAACCTGTAACAATCAAAGCCGGAAAATTCAAAGACGTCGGAAACACCGATCGCGATATGCTCCCGGAAGAAAAGGCCCTTCTTCAAGATCTGATTGATGAAGTTCATTCACAGTTCAAGGCCGACATCAAAGCCGGCCGTCCAAACCTGACTGACGAAACCATCAACTCCTATGCTGATGGTAGAGTTTTTTCGGGCAGCACGGCCGTGAAGCTAGGCTTTGCAGACGTTATTGGATCGCAGGAAGATTTGATGGATTCGATCAAAGAAGAACTTGGAATTGACAGAGAATTGAAAATTGTCGACACCAACAAGAAAACGTCTCGCATCGAGCGTTTTCTCGAAGAGAATTACTCTGGAAACAGCCTATCCTCTTCAATCATGGGTGCTGTTCAAAAATTGAGCCCAAAATTCCATCCTGAGCTTGAAGGGGGTCGTGCTTACCTCCTTCCCTATTTCTGGTTTGAACAACCTTCAGCGAGATAAAATGAGCGTAGATGTCGACAAACTTTGGGCACCTTGGCGAGGAGAATGGATTCTATCTCAAAAGGATGAGGCAAAAACCGCTGAAAAGCTTTGTCCCTTCTGCGAAGTGCCCAAAGATAAGCCTTCATATGAAAATTTAGTTCTCTTTAAGAATGACTCGATCTTCGTGATCATGAATAAATTCCCCTACAACCCCGGTCATGTGATGATCATACCAAGATCACACTGCGGCAGCCCAACGGATTTGCCAATGGCTGTATGGAAAGAACTAAACGTCGCCATACATCTGACGATGTCATGCGTGAAAGAAGTCATGACACCCCTCGGCTTCAATTTGGGGATGAATGTTGGAAAAATTGGAGGCGCTGGAATTCCAGACCACCTTCATTGGCATATTCTCCCTAGGTGGGGCGGAGACACAAACTTCATGCCTCTACTTGCCGAAGCAAAGGCCCTGCCCTTTCACAACAAAACCGTGTATGAAAAACTCGCCCCAGCCTTCGAAGGCTTTGCAGAAAAGCTCTCTAAGGCTATGATAGACGCATGAGATTTGTAAAAGTTGGCGCCTGGGTTTTCCTCACTTTAGCTGTATTAGCCATATCTGTGGCTCTAATTGGACAGAACACAGAAGCATTAAGTGTCACATTATTCTCCTACACATCCTCTCCGATGCCAAAATGGGCTCTACTTCTCGGCTGTGTTTTCCTGGGTGCCTTCGCAACGTCCTTGTTCTTCATCATCGAATTGATCGTTCTTGAGACAAAAAGCATTCGATATCGCCGGCAGATCAAATTGATGGAACGTGCCTTGAGTGAGTCCGGAGCTTCGATCACAGGCCACACTAACTCTAAGTCTCAGAATAACAGCCAGAACACCTCAGCCAGTGACTCTCTTGAACCCAAAACTAGCTACGATGAGGAAGACGATCTTAGCGATGTCTAATCCTCGGGCTAAGGCTCGAAAAATCACTCAGGCCACGCTTCTGCCTGCATTAGTGCTTATATGGCCACTTGCCCTATTCATCTCATTCGAAAATGTTTCCGCTAAGACTCCCCCCAAAAGACCTTTAGAGTTTAGCTTTTCAAAGCCACACGAAAAATCCTGGGAACACTGGGTTTCACAGCTACACACTCGCAAAGCTCAAGAAGCTCTGCCGCCGAGACCCGACGGAAAACGTTTCTTTATGCCTCTGCCTCTTTGGGTGGACTGTCATCTGAGTTGGCTCTTCGAAAAAAAGTCCCAACTCTCTCTCAAAATCAACCTTCCGGACAGCATCGTCCTAGAATCAAATCGTGATCAGTGTTCTCAGCAATCAGAGCTTTGGGCCATCAAAAAATTTTAGCCCCTGCGTCTCTTTTTCGAGTATAAAAGCTAAACAAATTCCATGAGTATGAAGACAGACATCATAGCGGCCCTAGAGTATTTGCCACAACACAGAAAACGCGCCGGCAAACGCGCCGAAATGATTCATCTCGATCAACTCATTGAAGAACGGCGCTTGCTTCATGATATGCGCCGTGGACACTACGACCTCGTGATGATGGCCTATCGATATCGGAACTTAGCCCTGCTATCGATCCAAGAGTTTCTATCAAAGAAAAAACTCAAGCCATTGGAGCTTGAAGACCTGCTCGTCCTCGGCTTTGCGACTATCATGAGCCGCGACAACACCCCAGGCCCGGTTCTCATTAATGAATTTGTCGAAGCCTCTAAGAAAAGTTTTGGGAAGTTTTGTGGTGGCCTCTGCAATGCCTATCTTCGGAAAGTTCTTCGAGAGAAAAACGTTTTGCTGGCAAAACTCAAAGAAGCTCCTGAGCTAGCGCTTCCTGCTGCACTTCAAAAACGCTGGAAAGACATTCCGGAAGTTCAGAAAATTCTAGGCGCCTCACTTCTACGCAGACCCGAAAAAGGCATTTCAGGCTTCGACAAGGACCTCACGTTGAAACGTCGGAACTTAGAAGATTGGAAACAAAGCGAAGGCTTTCAGGCCATGGATATAGGTTCATGGGAGTTGTGCCAATGGATCAACCAAACACTCACATCTAGCGAATCCTTCAAGACCAACAAAGACTTTCATTTTCTTGATGTCTGCTCTGCTCCTGGCGGAAAGCTCATTGCCCTTTCGTCACTATTATCAAAGGCGGCACAGTTCGATAAGAAGCAGAATGTGACTTCGTTTGCGACTGATTCTAAATTTCAGAGACTGGAACAACTCAACTCCAATATTGAAAATTGGCCTCAGCTAAAAATAAAAACAGCTCTCAAACAGTGGGGATCTGAGGATTCACCTCAAGATGATTTGTCCAGCATACTGAAATCGACACGTTGGAATTTCGTCCTCGCTGATCTGCCCTGTTCAGGGTCGGGCACCCTCCACACCCGTCCTGACGTTCTAGAGAAAGACCTCGTCATTGAAGTCAAGAAACTGGCTAAGCTTCAGGAAAGCATCTTAAAAGAAGTGCTCAAGCTGAACTTCGACTCCCTCTGCGTCTCCATATGTAGTGTTGACCCCGAAGAAATTGAATTCATCTCGAAAATTCTCGGAGTAAAAGCCACCTTCAATAGCCTCTCAATCAATAGTCTTCCAATGCCACCCTCACTAGACTGGAGCGACGAAGACTTTGTTCCGAAAGAAGGACTTGTTGCGTGGTGGGTCAACGCCAACAAAACCTAGTGCACCTTTTCAAAGAGTCGACCGAACGCTACAATCATTTGATATGACAAATGATC
>CAZXHL010000049.1:0-18635 GCA_964640545.1 uncultured Bacteriovorax sp.
TGTCCTGAGTAATGAATATAAATATTTAAAATGACTTAGAAAAGCTACCTAACACGCTCTTGCAACACTTAAGCGCGCACAGTTAAATTCACGATGAGCTAAGCTTGCCGGACATGAGGTCAGCTATAGGCTTAGTCACAGGAATTCGAGAAAGCACCAGATGTAAAATTACTGTCAATGGGACAGATAGAAAGGCGCCTGATATTCCCCATACGAAACCCCAAAAAATCAAAAAGAACATGATCGTCACTGGATGAAGATTCAACGACCTTCCCATTAACTTCGGTTCTAAAATATTTCCCACAACGATTTGAATGCCGACCATCAATCCTAAAGCTACAAAAAATCGAGATCCGAAACCAAATTGCAACCACAAAATTGGTAGCGGGAGAAAAGTGGCGATAATAGATCCAAGATTTGGAATGAAATTCAGAATCAATGCAAGCAAAGCGAACAAGAAGACGAGATCTGAACCTACTGAGATAAGAACAATTCCGACAAGCGTCGCAGTCAAAATCGAAACGATACTCTTCACCCAAGCGTATTTAGTAATGCCGTTCTGAATTTTAACAATAAGATCTGGAGCTCTCTGACTATGTGACTTTCCTGAAAACAAGAAAAACAAGTAAACACTGACCAAAGCCCAAAAGCCTACCCAGTCCAAAATATTTCCCGTAAGCAATCGACCCATGTTTAAAATGCGCGCCCCACCTATTTGCTCTAGCCAATCCGTCTGAAGCAAAGAGAAACCCATGCTATCGGCGAATTGTTGAACTTCGACTCCGACTATTTTAAATCGTTCTTGATAACTCTCTAGCTGAACAGAAAAATTCTGGATCGAAGATACACTCAATGAAACTCCGACAAACCCTACAATTAAGTACACGAGCCCTGCTAGTCCAAGGGCAAATCCTCGCTTCAACCTCCAGCGGTTCATCATGTAATCTATCGCTGGCGACATCAATGAATAAATGAATAATGCAAAAACCAAAGGAACCAAGACATTTTTTGCAATCGAAAGTGCCGCCGTTCCCGCTATCACCGCGAGGACAATGACTGAACTATAAGACAAATATTTTAAACTGAGGCTGCGATCCGATGTCATATTTGAATCATGCTATCACGAGATCCCTCAAAGAAAAGACCCTGGCCTAGTACACCGTCTCAAAAATAACGCTAGTTTATATCCCCAAGAAAAAGTACTAAATACATGTGTCTAGATCAGGCTCAAGATTAGGCTGTCGTTTACTCAAGTAAAATCAAGCAGCTTCAAAGATCTGATGATTCGACTCTCAACTCTACCCACTCGGCGATCCAACGCCTCCGACCACTCGTTTGCACCAATCACCTTTAACTTCCTCGTCAGAAGGTAGTTCGGCTTAAAATCTAACTGGAGTGTTGCATCCACTTTTTTGCGGGCAGATGGAAAGTGAGGCTTTTGTAATTTACGTTTCAAATGAGCCTTCATCCGATTACGAACTTTAACTCTAAGACTAGCCTCCTCGTACCTGCGCACATCCTCATCATTTTCCAGCAGCAATCGTGGAACTTGAATAGGTTTTCCAGAAGCATCTAAAGCGACAAAAGTAAGGTAGGCACTTGTCGCGTGTTCCCTTGCTCCAGAAAAAGGATTTTCACGCTCTACCTTCACCCCTATTTCCATCGAACTCCGTCCAGAATAATTAACCTGAGCCGTCAAAATCACATGCTCCCCATGATACATAGGCATGACAAAGGATATGTTATCCACATTGACGGTGACTACCTGGGGAATTCCTGCAAAACGCCGTGCAGACATAAAGGCGATTTCATCGATCCAAGCCATGATCTTTCCCCCAAATAGTGAGCCATTGGCATTGAGGTCTTCATGTCCAACAATTCTTCTGGTGATGACACAACTCATTTTGGGAGTTTTCTCTAGGTTCGATATTTGTTTAAAGCCAGAGGGCTCTAAATCAGGCGGCTCAATATTCGGTGAACTTATCGTTTTCATTTTTGCTCTCCACGATTTTACAGGTTCAAATTCAAACTACGTATAACAGGTCCTCAAAACAGTTCCATCTTTTTTCACAACTTCTTCAACGCCTACAGCCAATCCCTAAAAATAAAAGCTCCGAACCACTAATGATTCGGAGCTTTACAAATTCAATTTCTTTCAGGTCTAATCTATTTTAGCGCCAGGTGAATCTCTAGGTCGATCTTGTCTTCGATGACCTTATCCTTAAGATTTTCGAGGCTGAAGAATTTCTTAGAGTTGTATTGAACTCCGAAATCAGTTCGGTCGAATGACAAAGTCCCAACAAGTGAGTTCTTTTTCATATCATGCTTCAAAACGAGTTCTTGAGACTTCGTGATACCTTTGACTGTGAAGTCACCCTTTACCTTATAGGAATGATCTTTCTGTTTGGTAATAGACTTAGCCACGAACTTTGCCGTTGGGTGCTCTTCAACATGGAAGAAATCTTCCGCCATCAAATGTCCATTAAGCTTCTTAGCGCCTTGATCCACACCGATATCTTTCGTTGCGATTGTTTTCAGATCAACAACGACTTCACCAGATACAGGCTCACCTTTCTCAAATTTTACTTCAGCCTTAGAAAGCGATACATGGCCCCAGTGAGATTTACCAACCCCATAGCCAGTCCATTTAACAAAACTTTCCTTGGCATTAACCTCTTTGGCTCCAGTCTTTTCATGGTGCTCAGCAAAAGCTGACCCTGTTGCAAACAATCCCAATGACAGTGTTAGTAATAACTTTTTCATAAACTTCTCCTAATTTTATTTTTATTTTCCAAAAGCAAAGACCAAAATCTCTGCGTCTTTTGTTGTTGAATACTTAAACGCCTCAGCTTCATTCATAGCCAGACCGTCTCCCTGAGACAAAGCCACCCGCTCGCCATCTACGTCAATGTTTGCCGCGCCTTTAACCATCTGAACCCAAATAGCCTTAGAACCACTGCGCAAATAACTACCCTCCTCCCCCTCTTTCATTCGCTTTGATGACACAAAAACATTCTGGTGAATTTCGAGCGCTCCCGCGGCTCCTTCCGAAGCAGCAGGCTTAAGAACCTCGACCCATTCACCAGAATTCAAAGCTTCGTTGATGCTAATTTGCTCATGGCCGGGTTTGAGCCCCCGCTCATCTGGCGTGATCCATATCTGATATAGATGCAAGTCGGAATCCTCGCGATTCATTTCGCTATGAACAATGCCAGTTCCCGCTCTCATCAGTTGAACCTCACCCGCTTTGATGTCGCCCTCGGCACCGGTGCTATCCTTGTGAGAAACAGCGCCCTCAATCACGTAGGTAAAAATCTCCATGTCCTGATGGGGGTGCATAGGGAATCCAGAATGAGCCTGGATCCAATCTTCATTGATAACTCTGAGGCTATGGAAGCCCATTTTCTTGGGATCGTAATACTCACCAAATGAAAAGCTATGGCGAGATTTCAGCCACCCGGCTTCAACATGTCCTCTTTCGCTTGATTTGTAGATTTCGTAAGTCATGATCCTAATTTCGCCCATATACCAATAAAAATAAATAAATACCTTTTTATATGTGCTATAATAAATTCTTATGGAGATCAATCAAGTACTTGTTTTTAAAGCAATTATAGAAAAGGGCTCGATCCAGAAAGCGGCCGCATCCATGCACAAAACCCAGCCGGCCCTATCCGCTGCCCTCAAAACGCTGGAGGAAGACTTAGGCTTCAAGCTCTTTGATCGAAGCCACTATCGCCTAAGGCTCACCCCAAAAGGCCATCGTTTCTGGGAGGGTCTGCAAGAATTTACTGAGGCCCACAAATCTGTGCTCCAACTTGCCGACTCACTAAGAGAACAAGAGGTCACGAGACTAGAGATCGCCATTGATTCCGCGGCCCCCTTCGGCAACATCATCCCGCCGCTGCAGCAAGCGCTCGAAACGTTTCCCTTCACCCGGCTTAACCTTCGTTTTGGTTTGCTCGAGCAGAGTATGACCGCACTTGAAAACGGCGAAGTGGAATTGGCTATCACACCCTCGCCGCCGATCCATCCGAGTTGGGACAGACACTACTTGATGAGCCGCAGACTCGTCTCGATGATCCCCAAATGCCTGATGCCCAAAAGCAGAAAACTCGATACCGCTTACCTGCGCAGCATTCCCAATATTGTCGTCAGCACCAATAGCACCACGGATCCTTTTGTGCGCGGAGGCCTGCCCGGGGGACAAAGCTTTAGTGTGTCAAGCATCGCCATTCGCGAGCAATTACTGCTGCAAGGTTTTGGCTGGGGAAAACTACCAGAAGATCGAATCCAATTGAAACACATTCAAGAAGCGCTTTTGCCTATAGAGCTTGAAGAACTTCCATCGGTGCCACTGCAATTTTACATCGTTTGGAATCGCGAAAAGAAACTCAGCCAATCGGCACAGACAGCCAAAAAAGCCCTCATCGCCCACTGTGAAAAACTTTACTAAAAGCCAATGCCGCCTAGCGAAGCTAGAACCTGCTCGTCTAAAGGAAAGCTAGAACCAATTATAATTGAATGAAATGCTAAGACGATCTTTTTGAGTGGTATTCGGCGGCACTTCATGCCTCAGCCAGCTTTCAAACAATGTGACCTGCCCCTCAATGGCAGGAACGCAAATGAAGTGACGATTCATATCTTTCACCTGGGGCTTTTTGGGAACGGCTCCCATAAAAGAAGACAATCGAGGGTCCTCAAATTTCAAAGGACTAGAGCCCTTTGGGGTCTCCACATAAAAAGTCCCACTAATGCTCGCATTGGGATGGATATGACCCGTGTGAACACACATCGGAGGCATAATATTAACCCAGCTTTCGGTCATCGATAGAGGATAGTTCTTCAAACCTGCGTCCAACGTTCGTGCAAATTTTTTCACGTGTTGATCAAGGTGGTCGCGAAGCTCAGCAAATACCGACGAAAACTGATGCAACTCAGCTATCGACGAATACGAGGTATATCCTCCGGGGTAGTGACTATCTGACCAATCTTGGCCTTCGAGATCAAAATCACGGATTTTTAAGACGTCAGACTTCACCTCTTTGAGGAATGATTTCAATTGTCGAGGATTGCTAAGCAAAGGAGCCACATACACACTTGTAGGGAAGAACTTATGAATCATGGTGAACTCATAGCGAATTCATGGCCTGCTCTCAAGTAATTAGGCCCCACTATTGATCCCCTATGATTTGAGAACTAAAATAAAGTCCATATGTTGAATTCGGGATTCCCAATCACCACTCTATTACTGAGTACAGTGTTGAGTACCATGCTATTTACCGCATGCACTGGCGCCGTAGATTCGGATCAGATTCGCAAAGGCAACTCTTCTGCCCCCGACAAGTATAAAGTGAGCGAAAACTGCAAATCTGCTAGTGGAGAAGAGTGCAAAGTCATCATTAGCTATCCCAACAAGGAAAACGGATCAAAATGAGCAGCGACATTGCAGGCTACAAAATCAAGCCAGTTTGGATCAAGATACTCGCTATTGTTTTGATCTTAGCTCCCCTCGGAAATATTGTTTTTAGTTTCATCACAGTTGGAGTTCCTAATCTGATGGATCCAGGCGCCTGGGTCTACTGGGTTCGATACATCAAACCTGAGGTTTGGGCCTTGAACGCCATGCTATTTTTGTCCGGAATCAGCTTACTTTGGGTAAGAACCTGGACCCACTCCTTAGCCGCAGTCTCAGTTGGTGCTGTTTTGATTTACAACATTATCACCTTCAAAGACTCGATCTTTATTGGGCCTGTTGCTATTGTCACGGGCATAATCGCATCTTTAATTGCGCTTATCGCCCTATATCATAAAGACTTTCGAAAACCTTATTTCCAGCCTCGTATGCGATGGTGGGAAACGAGTCCTCGGTATCGAGTCGACTTACCAGTAGAAGTCGTCTCTTCCGAAAGTTCCAAGAAGTTGTCAGCTGTATTGCTGGACATCTCAAGATCCGGCCTCCTCCTAAAAGTTTCAGACGAAACAGATTGGAGAACCGGCGAATCTTTATCGGTTTTGCTTCCAAAATCACAAACCTTCAAAGCCGTTGTCGTTCGCAAACAAGAAAATGGGGCTTTCGGATTGAGCTTCAAGAATTTGAGCTGGACCGAAGGTCGAGATCTCAAACACTTCATTCGGCAACTTGAGACGGATCCTCGAAACTTTGTTCGATAGCTTGAACTTCTGACTCTTCCAATAACTCTTCCAATAACTCTTCCAGCAACTCTTCCAGCAACTCTTCCGCTGACTCTTCTTCCTCGGACGGCGCGATTTCTTCGGGCTGTGTTAAATCAGCTTCCTGATCTTTGGTGTCGTCTTCGACGACCTCTTCTTCAAACGTATCATCTTCGATAGATCCATCGTCATCAATGACTTCTTCTAGTGAATCTGATTTTTCAAAAGATAACTTTGCGCGCCTCTCGATTTGATAGACTTCTTGCGTAATGTAATGAGCTTGGAGCATCCCCAGCAAGACCTGACTGATTCTTTTTGAAGAATAACGAGTTAACTCCCGATCCCTAAAGACTCTTGAATATCTGACAGGACTTGGAAGTAAATAAGCCAGAAATGCAGCCTCTTTCGGTGTCAGTACCGATGCATCTTTATCAAAGTAGCGCTGGGCTGCTTGCTGGATTCCTACAATACCATCACCCCATTCAACAATATTGAGATAGATTTCTAGAATTTCATTCTTTGAGAGAGCCTCTTCGATTTCGCGTCCGACAAAATACTCTTTTACTTTTCGCCACACCGAACGCTCGTGACTGAGAAAAACATTTTTTGCCACCTGCTGGGTGATGGTGCTCGCACCTCGTAAGCGCGAAGACCCTGTAGCAAAATCACGAAAGGCCCTCCAGATCTGAAGGAAGTCCGCCCCATTATGTTCAAAAAAAGCCCAATCTTCACTTACAACCATCGCGCCCCAGGCTGACTTCGGAATCGTAGAAAGTCTCACCCAATAGTATGGCCTAGAGGATTGAAACTTGACTTGATTTCTTTGCTCTCCTGACACTTCGGTGTAACTAAGTACAGGATAGTGTGACTTGAGCTTTTGAATATCATCCTTGCTTACAGCTCCGTAACCGTAAACAAAAAGCGCCAGCCCACCAAGTAGCCCAACGAAAGCAAGGGACGCGAGAATTTTATAAACTAGCGCGATGTTCGATGGAGACGTAGAGAGGTCCCGTTGGCGCTTCATCTTTTTCCTCGATCCATTTGGGTAGGTATCCAAGCCAGCTTTTCGCCTGGGAGACAAAAGTTTTTAAATATTTCGTAGGAACCGGGTCAGATGAGGGAAACTTTTTACCTAGTGGATCCACGTATCGACCATTTTCCCAAAGTTCAAAATGCAAATGCGGCCCGGTGGAGAGTCCAGTGCTACCGACATATCCGATGATCTGTCCTTGCCTAACTTTTTTTCCAGCTCGCACACCCTTCGCAAACGATTTGAGGTGTTTGTAATGAGTCATATACATCGAGTTGTGACGAAGTTTGATCGTATTTCCGGCTCCCCCCATGCTCGAGGCACGCGTAACAACACCATCCCCCACGGCCATGACCGGAGTGCCCCGAGGAGCTGCATAATCGACGCCAAGATGAGGTCTATGTGTTTTTAGAATAGGATGAAAGCGACGCTTTTGAAATCGCGAGGAAATGCGCCCAAACTTTATCGGCGCCTTTAAGAACATTCTACGAAGACTCTTTCCTTCGGGAGTAAAATAACCAAGCTCACCTGATTCAGAACTTCGCAGCAAAACACCTGTGTGAATTTCACCTTGATGATCATATTCAGCCGCTAAGATGTCTCCCCACCCCGCTGGTTTTCCTTCGATCAATAGTTCCTCGACCATGATTCTCCAGCGGTCGCCTTTTTGAACTTCTCTGGAAAAGTCGATCTGCCAAGCAAAGATGGAAGCCATTTCTGCGACCAATACCGGATCCATCCCTGCGTAAATAGCGGACTCCCACAGTGAAGAGTTCACCCTGCCAGTGAATGATAAAACTCGTGTTTGAGTCTCCAGCAAATCAACTTGCGCTACCCATGAGGAATCAGCCCCACGCTTCAAACGAAGTCGCTTCGCTGGCTCGAGGCTGTAACCAATCTCGACGATACGGTCGAGGGGCTTTTGTGCGTAAACAAGATCAAACTTCGTAGCCGGCAAAAGTTTAGAAAGGTCCATATGATCATCAGCAACCTGAACAATGGAGCGAATCTCTTGCGGAGAGAACTCTAACTCCCTGAGAGCCTGATAGAACGTTGAGTTCCGTGGAAGTGAATATGAGTAAACTTCTGCACCCGTCTGCAGCACCGGCGCGTCCAAACTAGCAAGGTGCCGACCCAATTCAGCGCGAGCTGGCGCTGACACAAAAACGGATACAAAAACGAAGACTAAAAGCGCCTGGATCTTTCTCATTTATAGAGACACAGTCTAACAACAAAGAGAGACGATATCTTGATGCGCCGCGGAATAATTCATTCATAACACTACGCCTATACCCAAAGGACTGTTAAAAAGGACCCCTATGACAAAATCTACCCACCAGCTCTTTGACGTTCCCTGCTACCTCGCCTCCGCAAAAACCAAGGCCATCAAAAAAAATGGTCTTCACGTATTTGTGACGAAGACAAAGGCTGAACTCCCCGCCCTGCTGAAGAAACACGGACTTGAAAGCATCGCCAAACAAATTGACCTCAAAGACTCCCCAGAAAAATTCGACATTAGACTCAGCGAAGGCCACTTCTTTTTTCTCTCATTAGACAAACCCACCGGATCTACCCACAAAGAACTATCCAACAATGATTATTCAGAAGCGAGAGACAAAGTTGGTTCTTTGTTTGTTGAGATCAAAAAATTGAAGCCTTCCTCTTTCCACCTGCACTTCTCCAAACTAAACGAAGACACACTTCTAGGATCTCTCATCGGTCTTGAAATGGCAGCCTATAGTTTTCAAGAAAAGAACCAACTAACGGCAGACTGCTATGCAACGGCAGACGGCAAAGCAGTGGCGAAAAAGATTTTGACCGAAGCTCAAGTCACTGGAAAAGCGGTCAACATTTCGAGACACCTCGTCAATTTGCCTCCCAACGTCCTTTACCCTCAATCATTCTGCGACAGTACCAAGTCTTTATTCAAGGGTTCGGGTCTTCAGATCGAAGTGTGGGATGACAAACGCGTAGAAAAAGAAGGCCTCAGCCTCCTCACTGCTGTAGGACAAGGCTCGCAATATCTTCCAAGACTACTAAAGCTAAGCTACCGCCCAAAAGGCAAAAGCAAGAAAGCTAAGTATGTATTCGTCGGCAAAGGGATCACTTTTGATACGGGCGGACTCGATCTTAAACCTTCAAAGTTTATGCGCCTTATGAAAAAAGACATGGGCGGATCAGCTAGCGTTATGGGGCTCGCTTACTTCGTCTCCCAGATGAAGACCAAAGACTCCATTGACTTCTACATCGCGCTTGCTGAAAACTCAGTAGGCTCTCGCGCTTTCAGACCTGGCGATATCTACACATCCAGAAAAGGACATACCGTCGAGATCGACAACACTGATGCTGAAGGAAGACTCGCTCTCGCCGACGCGATCACTGTCGCACTTGACGAAAGCCAACCAGAAATTCTTATTGATCTAGCCACGCTAACTGGCGCAGGAAAAGTCGCTCTTGGAACAGAGATCGCCAGTCTTTTCGCTAACGACACTGGCCTTTGCAACAAGTTGATGAGCGCTTCTCAAGCCACAGGCGATTGGGCTTGGAACTTGCCACTTTATGACAAATACAACTCTCTCTTCCCGTCGCAGTGTGCGGATTTTCAAAATTCTGCAGCATCGGGCTACGGCGGCGCGATTACCGCCGCCCTATTTCTTAAGAAATTTGTCGACTGTGAAAAGGACACTCCGAAGTGGGCTCACTTCGATATCTACGGCTGGAAAGACGGTTGCGACGGCCCCTTCGATGCCGCTGGCGGTAACGGCCAAAGCGTCCAAGCACTGGCTAAATTTTTGAGTTAGTTTTCCGATGGCTTGATATTTTCAACTTTCTCTCTGACAATCCTGAAGGCCTCTGAAGGAGAGAACCCGCGGGAGGCTAGAAATCGGAGGAGTTTTTCTTGAAGCTTTTGAGAGGCGCTGTATTCGTTCAAATTGGATTCATCTATAAATCTTTGAACGGGGGTGGACCTGATTTTTTTATCGAGCAAATCCGACATTTGTCTTCTAAGAGATTCTGATTCACCAAGCTCTTCCCTTAACTTAACAAACCTCTCCTCATTCCAAGGCACTTTGGCTTTCATGAGCGCAGCTTTGATTTTGTGAGGCCCCCAACGCCTCAATAAAAGCACTCTAACTCTAGAATCGAAATATTTAAGATCACTCTGAAAGGCACGATCAACCAGTCGATCCAAAACCTTGTTGATCTCGTCGTCTTCCGTTTCGGAATCAAGTTTTTTAAACTTTTGAAAAAGCTCGTGACGACTATGCTCCCTGACACTCTGATAATAAAGCGCTCTATCCCATAGAGTCATTTTAGAGCGTCGTTTTTTTCGAAAACCCAAGACTTACTCCTAGCCTTTCGGAATACAAAGCTCTGCTTTGGAATCAAAGCCCAAATCCATAGCCGCATCATAAAGGTCACTCAAATCCGCATCAGCCTGAAGATCGACATGCTTTCCAAAAGCCCAATTAAGGAATTCAGAAAAGACATCACCTCTCTGCAAACCTGCAGCTCTGACCTCATCTAAAAAACTCAAGTCCTTACGGTTCTTAGAAAGCTTTACACCAGCCTCATCAACCAGAAGAGGATGGTGTAAAAACTTAGTCTCACAGAACTTGCGGTGCCGGATACAGGTATCGGATACCTGTACCTGGCCCTGATCCACCAGTTTTTCAGCAAGCTCTAATTGAGCCCTTGTTGAATCCCGTAAGTCCTCACCACGCACGATATGCGTCACACCCCAGTGCAGATCTTCACGAAGACTGATCCACTGATAACTCAAGGTCCCCCCTCGCCTACGAACCACAAAATCACCGATAGCAGTACGAAGCGTTTCGTCGTCCACTCGAAAACGAATACTGTTCTCTTTTGTAAAGCTTAAGTCTTTCTCCAAGCAAAAACTGTCGTAGACACCAAATGGGCTTCGTTGTTTCACATCACTTTTTGAGCACTCACAAACATAAAAAGCTTTGGGGTTGGCGTGATAAACCTTCCAAAATTCATCGAGCATTTCATTCATACGGAACGATTGAGAATATTTCCCTTTAGCTTCTTCTAAATTCTGAGGCCCCCAACCCCACTTAAGCCCGAGATACCCCAAAACACCAAAAACATCTTCAAAGTAAACATCTTGCGTGCGTTCGGGATCAAGATCATCAAGCCTCAAAAGCATCTGCCCCCCGTGATAGCGCCTATTGAGCTCCGTGATCAAAAATGAATAGACGTTTCCCCGGTGCAAAAAACCATTAGGCGTCGGGGCCAATCGGAACAAAGTCTTCGACCTGGTTCTACATTCGTTCTGAAGTAAAAGCAGCGACATCTTAACAAAATTTTAACATGATCTTCATCAAATCTTAACTCGATACGGGGCTATTTAAATGAAATAATAGAAATATGAAGATCAGGTTAAGTCTACTGCTCATGATGCTTATCAGCATTACATCATGCGGATTACCGACGGCTTCTTCAGGCAAAACTTCTACCGTCTTGGGTGCAAAATCCAAGGCTATTGAATATCTTAGTTCAGCTAGAGTGAATACTTCCGCTAGTGAATTTTATAATTCCATCACACAAATTCGAAACATTTTATACTCGACCCCGATTATTCTAGAGTATCCAACTGACAATGGAGCTTGCTCTGACGACATTGACGGCTTCACCTTGGCCTACGTGCAACATCCTGCGCAAGACTCTGATATTTATCTTTGTTCCGTTGCTCTGGACTATTCCAATGAAGTTGTCGCTCAAGTCCTGATCCATGAGGCAGCTCACATCACTGGTATCACGGTGGAGTGCGCAGCAACCTATATCGCCACACACATTGTGCACTACGCCGGAGATCAACCCTTCGAGAACGGTTATGTAGCGACCTGCCCGCCTCAGTATGACTTTAGCCGCATCTCATTCTCGACATTCAGCGAAACGGCCACAGGCTGGAACCCCGTAATCGTAGACCCCAGAGCTCGGTACTAGAGCCGCTTAAGAAAACCCCATAATATTTCGAGTCATTTTGCCGTACCCCCTATTATATCCTATGCTACGGGTAATGAAATTACGCCTGTTTTCCCTAGTCCTTTGCTCAACTTTTCTGATCCCTTCGGCCTTCTCCCAGGAAAGTTCGGGGACCGGCGGCTTCACCATAAAAATTTTCCCTGAAAGACAGCAAGAGCGCCGCCAATCCAGATGGAGTTTGGCGTCCTGGCTCAAAACCAAAGAAAAAGTCAGACAGCAAAACCAATGGCTTTGGGCCCACACCAATAAAATTCCTCTTGAATGGGCTATTGCCTACGGACAAACTCCCTACGCCTGGGAAGTTGAGGGCGATGTTTTCCTCGCAAGACTAGGTTTGAGAATGACCCATAGTCGTAATGTTTCTTGGATCAATGATTTGTCCGATGCTCCAGCCCCACTAGGACACCAAACTGAACTGGCTACCCAAATCAGACTATTCGGTGGAAACTTACAGGACTCTCTCATCATAGCAAGACTGGGCTATGAGTATTCCGAATGGAATTCACCCAGCTCACTTAGCGGTGGTGCTTTCGGTTCTTGGTTTGTGGAGCCTATACTTCAGCTCTACTTTGAACAATGGATCGGAGCCTTTGCTTCTTACAAATATCGATACACGGGTTCACACGTCACCCGGAAATACCAAAAACTCTCTGGAAATGTTTTGGAACTTGCTGGTTTTCTGGATCTAGGAGCATTACGATTTGAAGGTGCTTACAGAACCACAAAAGACGACTACAGTGTAGGTGGTCCAACATTACCAGAGCATTCCGAATGGCTTGGCCGGGTGAAGCTTCACTACTAAACAGAATTCTGCAGAGGAAACTTTTGTATGAGCATCACCCTTCCAGAGCCACTCTCCTACAGACCCTACCTTAAGGGAGTTTATCAAGTTGCCCCATTGCTTCGCCCTTTTGGGTCAACACAGGAAAACGCCCAAACAGAAGAAGACAAAATATTCCAAGTCGATAACGACTTCGATCGCTATAGAGAAACAAAAATCAAAAGCCTTTCTGAAAATCCAGATAAGTACTTC
This sequence comes from uncultured Bacteriovorax sp., assembly GCA_964640545.1. GTDB lineage: Bacteria > Bdellovibrionota > UBA2428 > UBA2428 > UBA2428 > JBGSZX01. Next base: position 13,251 of record CAZXHL010000049.1, read on the forward strand.
GGAAGAAGAGACCTTAGTCCCGAACATGAACAAGCTCTCATTCGCTTTATCATTGATACACTTTGTAGAGAATCACCGGAGATATTCTCATACACCAACGCTTCCCCTGGAATCAGCAAGCTCATCTGCAACCACACCCAAGACGAACTATGCCTCGATGAAGACTATGCTCTCATCACCCCAATTGGACCCGCAAAATCCACCCTCGAAGCCCTTTCACTCCAGATTCAGGAAGATTTTGCCCTATGGAGAGTCGAGGGCAACCGAGACTGGATGGCACTAGGCTCAATCTGCCTCCCCAACCATTGGTCGCCGGAGGAAAAATTTGGACAGAATTTCTTTACAGTTCACCAACCCATTGCCGAATCGGGCCCCATGATTAAGAATTCCGCTCAGATTGTAAAAACCATGATCCACAAAGGCCCCTTCGTCAGGTTCGCCTGGGGGATGTCCACAGATACCAGACTCAATCACCACCCGGAAGCACCGCCCGGAATCGCGGAAGATACGTGGCAGGGCCGCAGCTTCAACGACCAGTCTCCTGAACTTTGGGTTCGCAGTGAGAGACAATGCTTGGTTGGATTTCCAGAGCTAGAAATGTCGTTTTTCACCATCCGGACCTACTTTGAGAATGCAGCAGAAATTAAGAAAAACTTACCCCATAAAGTCGCCCTGCAAGAAGCCTTACGCTCCATGACACCAGCCTCTTTAGAATACAAAGGACTTAGTAAAAGTCTTGATTCAATCCTCAATTGGCTAGAGGATTAGAGGCCTATGCGATCCTCGATTTCAGCCCTGCACCAAAGCATCGAACAATACATTGAAAAGCTCACTTTAAACCAAACTAAATTTGAGTTTGCACCTGAAGATTGGGCGCCGACGCCGAACAAGGCTCTAGGCGATTTTTCGATCCCCTGTTTCAAATTGGCCAAATCGCTCTCGAAAGCACCACCCCTAATTGCTCAAGAATTGGCAGAACAACTCAACTCTTCTCTCTCGTCTCAACCAAAACTCTCGGAGATCCGCGAGATCAAAGCCGTTGGTCCGTACCTCAACATTTTTCAGAAGACAGAAACTCTTTTCGCTAGGCTGAACAAAGAAATCCAGACCCCTGCGAAATTTGGCTCAAGTGAGCTAGGAAAAGACGAGGTCATCGCGATCGACTTTTCTTCTCCGAATGTTGCCAAAGAAATTGGACTCCATCACCTCAGATCCACAGCGATCGGAAATTCCATTTCTAAAATTTTGGCCCATCAAGGCGCCAAAGTTGAACGCATTAACTATCTCGGCGACTGGGGCACATCTTTTGGAAAGCTGATTCTCGGGCTTAAAATGTTTGGTGACGAGAAGGAACTTGAAAAACAAGGCCTCAGCTATATGCTTGAGCTTTACGTTAACTTCAACAAAGCTGAGAAAGAAGACCCGGGCTTAAGCGACAAAGCCAAAGAAGCTTTCCAGCAGCTCGAAAAAGGCAATGAAGACTACCGCAGAATTTGGAAACTCTTCCGCGACATTTCCATCGCACAATTCAAACAACTCTACAGCAGATTAGGAATTGAGTTTGACCACTTCGATGGAGAAAGTCTTTACGAGAACGCTATCGGCCCTGCGGTCGACGAAATCACCAACTCCATTGGCACTCGCATGAGCGACGGAGCTTTGGTCTGCGATCTCGAAGGTCATGACATCCCTATCCTTCTCCGGAAAGATGATGGAGCTTCTCTCTACATCACACGAGACCTCGCAGCGGCAGACGATCGCTACAAGAGATTCAAGCTCAACAAATCTCTTTATGTCGTAGCCATTCAGCAGAAGCTCCACTTCAAACAACTATTCGACCTCTGCAAAGCCCTCAAGAAACCTTACGCTAATGACATGGAACACATAAGCTTTGGGATGCTCGCATTCGGATCCAAAACCATGAAGAGCCGTGAGGGCAATTCAATTTTCCTGAAGGACGCCCTTGATGAAGGTCAATCAAGAGCCAAAGCTTTGATTCAAGAGAAAAATCCGGATCTCGAGAACATAGATCAAGTCGCAGACCAAATCGGTATTGGTGCACTAATCTACTCCGACCTTTCTCAGAATAAAAACCACACAATCAACTTTGAATGGGACAAAGCGCTTTCTTTCGAGGGCGACACCGCCCCCTTTATTCAATACACGCACGCAAGGTGCACGTCGCTTATCGAAAGAGCGGAGGCCCATTCAAAAACTCTCGATGCTGCCAACAAGGACTGCAAAGTTTTTGAAGTTTCTCAAGTCCACAATCTTTTACTTTCATGGGATCAATTTGATGTTTATGCCGAAAGAGCTTACATCAATCGCGACCCCTCACAAATTGCAAGCGCAGTTCTTGATGTGGCCAAAGCTTTCAACCAGCTCTACCACTCGACTCGCTTTCTAGAGGTCGAACGAATTGAGGACCTCAAGGTTCTCATCGACCTTACAAAAGGCACAAAGAGCATCATTCAATTAGGGCTCAGTCTTTTGGGCATTCAATCTCCGGAGCGAATGTAAAAAATGCTCAATGTAGTCCTGCGCTTTTCAGCATTAGGGGACATCGTTCTCACCTCTGCCTTCATTCGATCTCTCGAAGCGCCGGTCATTTACGTCACAAACGAAACTTTCAAAAAGTTTGTTGAAGAGTTTATGCCTCACAAACAGCTTAAGGCTTATGGGGTCATAAAACCAAAGGGGCTCATTGCTTGGTTTCGAGAAGGCTTGGTTTTCGCAAATTTCTTAAGTCATCTTGTGGGCGCTAGCCCCAATGAATCGATCCATATCTACGACCTACACAACGTAGGGAAATCGACCATGTTTCTATGGGGCGTACAATGGGGGCTTCGCTCACAATCGGCGATCAACAGAATTGTCATCCGCAAAACTCAGAAATATCGTTTTCAACGTTGGCTTCAAATATTATTTAAAATTGAAATTCCAGAGTTGAAGTCGCGCCCCATGTTTCAAAGGCACATCGAACTCCTTGAACACGTTAGCCGAGAGACTCCCCTCCTTACACACCAGAATCGTATTCCACTTTTCGTCAATGGCGATCGCGAACTCAAGTTATTGATTGCGCCCGATGCCCAACACCACAAAAAGCGTTGGCCACCTGAATATTGGAACGAAGTTTTTGCGCAGCTCTCCAAGATTCAAAGCATTCGAATCACAATAAAAATAGTGGCTCAGCAACGAATCCTCGACAACGTCCAGAAGTATTTTGAGGGAAGCTCACATATCATCGAAGATCTACAAGGCAAAACCCAACTGATGGATCTTGCGCCGCTCGCTGCTGAATCTCAGCTGTGTCTCTGTAGCAATTCTGCCTGGCTTCACATCAGTGAGGCCGTGGGAACACCTGTGGTTGCGCTTGCGGGCCCCATCGTTGATGAATTTGGCTTCTCCCCCTGGATGAAAGAGTCCAAGGAACTCTCCGTCAAGCTCAGATGCCGTCCTTGTACGCTTCATGGAGACGGAATCTGTATCAACCCCAATCAAATTGCCTGCATGAAAGAAATCAAGTCCCAAGACTTGTTGGCTAATCTTTGGCTAAGTCTTGGCTACCGGAGTGCACCAGAATGAAGTGGTTGTCCAAAGTTTCATCAGGAACATTCAAAGCCTTGAAAATTACAGAAGCTCTTTTGGGCCTTCCTAAAGCCATTGGTGACACTTTACATTTCAGATCTATTTGGGATCAATACGCCAAACAATCTCCAGGGAGCTCTGGATCTCTTTGGATTCATGGAGCAAGCGTCGGCGAACTAGAGGACCTTGCAAACTTTTTCCTAGATCAAGAACTCTTAGAACTGTCTGGATACAAAAAAGAAGACCTCATCATTACTTCCAGCTCTGTTTCGGCCGATGCCTTTCTTAGGAAACTGTCCAACAAGCTATCCCCCGCCTACGCAGGTCCCCTTCCACCGGAAAACGCTTATGAGTTAAATAGGTTTTATTCCAAATTCAATCCTGAACTCATGATTTTGAGCCATGGAGATATTTGGCCACTTTCTTTAGAGATTGCACAAGAGACCCAGCTTAAACACGGGATTATTTGGCTACCGAGTCATGCTTCATCGGCGAAAGTTCTTCTAGAAAAATCCATCAATCCAACTAAGCTAAAGGTTGTCGGAGCTAGAAATTCTGAGGATCAACTCAAACTCTCCAGAAGACTCGATCCCATCTTTCCCCAAAGTGAAATTGTTTTGGTCGGCAACCCCAGAATTGATCGTATTGATTCGCGAGTTGAATATCAAAAAAAGAATGATGTCCATATTTTAGAATCACATCGCTGCGCTCCTGAAAAGTCGAAAGTCTCACTTCTACTAGGTTCGGCTTGGGTCGAAGATGCGGCCATACTGGCAGATACCCTGAAGAACATAAGCAGCGAGGAACTTGGAAGACTTCAAATCGTAGTCATTCCTCATGTCGTTAACGATATGCACGTTACAGCTAGCATTCAACATCTGCTGCCTATGGCTCGTGTACTCTCAGTTGAAGGAATACTCCTAGAAGCCTATCAAAATTTTTCAATCGCATTCGTGGGGGGTGGATTCAAAAGTGGCCTCCATAGTGTGCTAGAACCGGCTCTTTGGGGAGTTCCTGTTATATGCGGCCCACAGTTGCGAAAGCAGCCGGACGCTATCACCTTGCAGAGAACGGGGGCCTTAAAGTCCGTTTTGAGTTCAGCCAACCTTCAATCTCACATTCAGACCGCTATTGAGGGAAATTCCACTTGGAGAATCTGGCAAACTGCAGCACTTGATGCCCAAAAGGATTTTGCCTCCCTAAAAGGGGCCTCGCGGCGCTTGTCGACTCTGATATCTCAGGTTAGGGTAGACCATAAATGAAAGACAAGAATTCATTACCGTGTGGTAGGCCGATCCCTAAAGCTCCTCCGCCACCGACTGCAAAAAAGCTTGATCAACTCAAATTCAAATTAAAAAGCCATCTGTCATCGGAGAAATTAAAGTATACAGATCAAAGGTGGGCCATTGCAAAAGTCATCTTAAAAAGTGGCGGCCATTTAGACGCACAAGAAATCGTTTCGATCGTCAAGAAATCACAACCCAGCATCGGAGCGGCAACCGTTTATCGAAACATCAAAGTTTTATGTGATGCTGGACTATTAGAACTCACTCACCAAACCATAGACGGCCGTGATGTTTACGAGCTTCCGGATGAGGACCATCATGACCACATTTTATGTGTCGATTGTGGAGAAGTCTTTGAGTTTAACAACTCAAAGATTGAGAGTTTGCAAGTTAAGGTTGCCAAAGAAAATTCCTTCAAACTTACTGACCACCGTCATGTGATTCATGCTAGCTGTGACTTTTTGAAGAAAAAACGTGCTCGTTAGTCGGCTCCTTACAACATTCTACGAAC
>CAZXHL010000050.1:0-17974 GCA_964640545.1 uncultured Bacteriovorax sp.
TTACAAATTGGCTGACACCCATACGAAGAAATTCACGTCCTCTCGTTCTACTCACGTGAAATGGAGCGGGTTGTTGCCAGAGATTCGGAGTCTCTTCGCCGGAATCTTTCTCCTCGACTTCGTGCCTCACAACGCTGAGATAATCGTTTGAGGAAAGGTCCGAAAGATAGCGATTCCAGTAGGGAGCGGGCGGGCTTTGCAGGCCAACAGGCGCAAAGGGGTTGTCATCAACTTTAGTTTTCGCTGAGGCCTCATGCGCAAATAGAGTCATGGTATGTTTGGCTCTTGTGAGAGCTACATATAGTAGCCGTTTCTCCTCGGAAAATTTTTTGTTCTTATGACCAAGCTTATCCATCTCGAAGAAAAGTGATTTCTGCTTTTTTCCTTTGACGTCAATGTTGTCGAGGTTGAAGGAGAATTGTCCATCCTCTGATTCTAGTGATTGGCTTTCGTGGCTCGACACTCTTTCAAATAATTCTGGCAGGTAGACGTGGTCGAATTCCAATCCTTTGGAGGCATGCAGGGTTAAGAGGGTGACTCGGGGGGCGGATCCGGCGTTGTAGGGATTGGGCGATTCAAATTTGGAACTTCTTTTCCTGATGAAGCTAGCGAGTTGTGAGAGGCTGAGTTCTGTATGGAGTCCGTTCTGGGATTGGGCGTTTAGCCATCTCTCCATAGCGCAGACCCAGGCTTTGTGGTCTTTGAAACGCTCAGCCTGAACGCTGCTGAGGAAGTGGGCGAAGATCTGCTTCCAGTCCGAGAGTTCATCGATTTGCGGGTGAGGCGTGTCTGTAGGTGGAGAGTCGAGGTTAAAAGTCTTGGCATTGAACCAGCGAGCATGGAAGAGGTCGAATTTTTTGAAGTCGTTCTTGTCAATGGCTTCGAGAAAATCGCAAAAAGCTTCATTGAGAATATGGTCGTAAGGGTTTTCAGTTCCGGAAATAGAGAACTCTATCCCTTCGCCTCGAAGAACTTCGGCAAAGCTGTAAAGCTTCTTCCATGAGCGGAACAAAAAAGCTGTCGACCCGTTTAGCTTGGCATCTTTGAAATTTTCTACGGCCGCTTTAAGGAGATCATGCTTGGGCGGAAAAATATGAACGTGCGTGAGGCCTTGCTCTGGAAGGTCCTCTTTTTCTTTGGGCCAAAGGAGAGTTTGGCCGGGGGGATCGTTGGGGTTGTTCCTCGGATCAAAGAGTTGATCTTGGATCTGGTTCACAAATTTTAAAAGCCCCGGCATGCTGCGATAATTGGTTTCTTTTCCGACGAGCTCTAGCTCCTCTCGCATTCGGTAGAAAAGTGTTACGTCACTTTTGCGAAAGGCGTAAATACTTTGCTTGGGATCTCCAACCAGATACCACTGTGTGCTAGGGCCCGAGATGGCTTCGATGATTTCGAACTGACTGGGACTTGTGTCTTGAAACTCATCAATGAGGATCACTTTCGGGGGCGACACCAAGTTGTTTTGAGATTTAAGGAGTTGGAGCAGCTCAGCCTCTACCGCTTCAAAGTCGAGGTGCTTGGTCATGTGGGTTTCGGCAAAGGTGACGAAATCCCATAGTAGCCTGAAGGCTTGCCTTTCTGTCTCTTGCCATTCAGAGGAGAGCGAATCCGAGTATCCTGCTTTTAAGAAGGCTTTGATGTCCCGGGCTTCTTGGACAAAATCTGAGTGCTCTTCTTTCAGGACTTTGGTGAAACTCAATGTGATAGATGCCAAAGCGTCGTAGTCTTTTGCGAGGAAGGTCTCGCACCATTTGGAAAATGATTTGCCTTTTTCTTTCTCGCTAAGGGAGGCGTTGATTGCGGCAGCTTGTGTGGCGTGAGAGGCAAAGAAGCTTTCGACTCTCTGAGAAATGTCTTGGTGTTTGCTCGATAGCTCTTCTAGGAAGCCTTCCGGGTTTGAGGAGAATAAGAGCTTCAAGGACAGGTCTAGGAGCTTATCGATCTTGAAAAACTTTCGAATTTCTATTTTTCGGTCGAAGTCTGCTAGGGCCTTGAGGGCGTCAGTTCTTCTGAATTCATTGGCCACCTCTGGGCTGAGAAGGGGGCCAAAGTAACCCAGTTCTTCGAGGTGGGGCTGGATCAAGCTCAGGCAATAAGAGTGGTAGGTGCTGATTTGTGAATCTTCTTGAACGGCCTGGGCCTCAAGCTTTCTTCCATCTTTTAAAAGAGCTTCGATGATCCGTTCCTTCATTTGCGAGGCGGCTTCTTTGGTGAAGGTGAGGGCGAGAACGTCGCGAGCTTCGGGAAACGTTTCATTCGCAGCTGGTGTGTATCGCTTGATGAGTTCTCGGTCTTTATTCTGTCCAATGGCTGCCGTGTAGCGGGCGACAAGACTTGTGGTCTTGCCGCAGCCAGCACCAGCTTCCACGATCTCACGGATGGGGTTCATGGGGCTAGTCATGCGAATCCACCGTCCTCTTCCATGGATTCCCCCGTATCAAGAAAGGGTTTGCCGCAGAGACTTTTGAATTGGCAGTATTTGCAGTCTTGATTGATTTTTCCTCTGGCCTCAAGTCTGCCTTGATCGATTTCAGTGAAAATTTCTTGGAGTTTTGCATCTAGATCGCTTGCAACAGTTGCCGCAAGCTTGTCATCAATGACTTCGAGTCTATGGCCCGTGTTGTTACAGAGTTCTCTAAAATTTTCGAGCTGACCCGCGTCCCACTCCGAGGTGTAGGCGATAAGGTGGGACTTCGACGGCATTAAGGGGTTGATGTATCCGCCACCTGCTATTTGGGAAGAATCTTGATCGAGCAGCTTTTTGTAGAGCTGCCATTGGAATTTATTGTTTCTTATTAGAGTCGTAGATTGTTTGTGGCTGATATTTCCTGTTTTGTAGTCCCACAAAAGTTTCAAGCCACTAGCAAATTCATCCATTCGGTCGAAGCGTCCTTTGAAGCTTCTCTTGTTGATATGTGAGCTAAGACTTTCTTCAATGCGAAGAGTGCGCTTGCCTAATAACTTTGAAAGAGGGGCTTCGAATTGCGATAGATGTGCAAACAGTTGTGAAGCCATCAGCGCTGTTTCGCCTTCGAGGGCATTTAAGTAAGCAGGGGTTGATTGATCTTCGAAAATAGATGCTTTGTTTTCATCTAGCACTTCTAAGACTCGCTCAAATGTCGGAGGAGATGTGTCCAGTTCAAGAATCAGCTTTTCGAGTGCGTGATGGACCCAGTTGCCTAGGTTCATGGGGTTGATAGGGATCTCGTTAAAATCTTTGCTGGGGGAGAGGCGATGAATCTTTTCGAAGTAGAAGCGCATCGAGCAGGTGGCCCAGGACTCAAGTGCGGACGGAGAAAAGGCGTCGTAAGAGGCGAGTCTCTGGCTTCTGAATTCAGGGTTGGCTTGGGGTTTTGGGGCAGCAGCGCAAGAGGGGGACAGAATAGACAAATCCTCGGCAACACTTTCAAAGGCTCCCGCTAACAATCTCGCATCTTCTGCAGGATCAGGTAGTTGAATTTGTCTGTGCTGGAGGGCTTTGACGATGCTTGAGGGGAAAAGTGATTTTGAAAGATTGTGCGCAGATAATGGGAGGAAGAATTCTTTGACTTCACTTTCTGCCATGCAGAGTAGTTTGTGTTTGCTGCCGCTAAACGGCAAATCTTGCGGAGTGAATAGGTCGAGTCCTGCGGTGCTCAATCGGGGATGTGTGGGAGCTTCGATGGGGGAGTTGTAGGCGCTTTCGCTGGAGCAATACCTAAGCCAGTTCACGAGTTGAGAGTCTGAAAGTTTTGAAAGGGAAGACTTATGATCCGCTGATAGTTCTCGACCCTTAAACTCTTCGAGGGCATGAATCGAAACGTCAGCTAAAGTTTGGGTTTCGAGAGTCTTGACCCACTTTTGAATCTTCGAATGATGTCTGAAAAAATTTCGGTAAGGGTGTTGATCGGGTTCACCTAGGCTTTTGAAGCTGATGTATTGTGACAATAGCAATAACTTGAAATTTGAGGAAGCTGTGTTCTTGCTGGCAACATCAATCTCAAAATTTCCAGGAATGCAATGCAAGGCTTCCAATTCTTTGGGACGGTCTTCGAGATAAGCCCAGGCAATAGCCCAGTCGGTTTTGCTAGCTTCTTTGGGGATGGAGTCTGCGGGGGTGCGAGGCAGGGCATTGAGAGGTGACGCTTCAAAATTCTCCTCATTCATAGGGCTAGAATAAAGCGAGACAGGGACGTGCTTGGAAAGGGCGTTTAAAAATCGCTCTTCGAGGGGCCAAAGCATTTGCACCACAGGGACGTGGATAGAAATGCTTTCGCTAGCTTTGTGGTGCGGATTTCTTTCGCCGATTTCACGAAAAGCACCGGCGTCGATGGAGTCGGAATTTTCCAAAAATTCCGAAGCTGCGCTTAGGAAGTCCCAATCACTAAGCACGGCTCCTTTTGATTGGGCGAGTGCTTGGAGTTCGAGAAATAGCAGAACTCTTTTGGAGAACATGGTGAGGTCGGGACTTGAGTTTTTGGATTCAGTTTCTTTGAGGAGTTCAAGCCACTCAGAATTGTTGTTGTGAATGAGACAGAGTTTGGAAGCTTCTTTGATATCTCGTTTGAGTTTTGCGGGATCGACATCGAATTTTGATTTTTCGAGAAGATGCAAAAGACTTGTTTCAGAGTCTAGTTTTTGAAAGCTGTGCTGAGCTCCGGTGTGAGTTCTAGAAAATACTTTCAAGAGGCGAGAGGCAAATTCGGGAAAGAAGAAGACCCCAGGACTTGGCCAAGAAAATTCTGCGCCTTCACCTGCGCAACGCCTATCTTTGAGGCGCCGGGATCCGGCGGGACTAAGGGCCCTGTCAGGGCTGAGTATGATGCATAAATGTGATAGGTGATTTTCGAATTGCGAAAACGCAAGTGACTTAAGCAGATTCTGTTTCGGCATCCGCTTCTGCTTCCGGGGCAGCGGAGGCAGCATCAGCTGTAGCTTCAACAACTTCTTCCTCCGCACCCCAAATCATGTTGTCCTTTGCGTCAGGACGAATGACGGAGCGAAGAGTCCATTCGTTAGCCGTATCATAACTCTCGGCAGATGGGATCATTGTGATGGTGTCCCAAGGGCACGCTTTTGCGCAAGCCTTGCATCCAATACAGCGATCCAAATCAATTTCGACGAGCTTGCCCATATCAGGGTAGCTGGGCCCAGGAATGAGTTCGATACAATCTACGGGACAAAATTGGATGCAGGCTTCACAGCCAGTGCAGCCATTTTGATCAACAACAGCCAAAACTTTCGGAAGCTTGATCTTGCGAACCGGCTTTTCAGCCAATCGCTCTCTCACTTCACGGGCTCGTTGTTCAGAAATTTCTTTATAATCAAACATCTATTATTTTGTTCCCGAATCTGGTTTCCTTATCTGTATATCCGCTGTGTTTCCGGACACCTTTAGTATAACTGATATCGGACCTTCGCTACTTGATTTTTAACGACAATTTGGGCCTTTTTTCAAGCCCTTATCAACATTGACGCAGATTGTGAAGGGTTTGGCGGCCCATCTTGGGGCTAAATCGCACGTAACAGTTGCTCGATCCAGGCACCAAGTTCCTCAGGGGCCTGACCAAATTGTTTGGAGGTAATGGCAATGTTCACTCGAAAGGATTTTTTGGAATGGTCCCAATCCAGAAAGATGCCTTTTTCTTCGGCCTGCTTTTCGAGGAGCTGAGTTGAGGCCTCCCTGAGCTTGCCCCGGAGATTGATATGAAAACTAAGGCCGCTCAACGGCCAATGTGATACCTCTAAATATCCCGACTGCAGGGCAGGTTGAATGGCGTCGCCGATGCGCCTAAAGCGCCGCTTGGCTTGAGTGGATCTTCTGAGATAAGTAATTCCCTTAGGAATATCCCGGTTAAAGAGGGCGGCGAGCAGGAGATCTGATGATTGTATCAATTCACTGGGCGGAGCTTTGAAAATTCTTTCAGGATGAACCGCTCGAATCCAGATGGGGAGGCCTTCGTCGATTCCAAGTTCCCTAAGGTTTGTGCTCCAAATAACTTCAGCTTCGTCAACTTGTGAGAGTCTCAGTGGACGCTCACTGGCTCCCCATGAAAATGAACCCACGTCATCTACGATAATAACGTGAGAGCCGGGAAATTTGATCTTGAACTTTTGGATGAGAGTTTTGGCAAATTCGGCTTCAAGACAATAACCATCCCTGGGATCAACAGGTGCAAAAAACAAAACATGCGGACCAGCGCCAAGGGCTGTGAAGTCTTCGTCCCACATTTCAGGGTCGCGCGAGATAGACTTGCGAATGTTGGAATGTAGCGGGCTCAGCAAGGCATGACCTACTTCAACCATGGAGATGGATTCATTGCCTGTAATGGCGTGAACAAGCTCGTAGTAGCTTTGGAATCCGCAATAGAGTCCTTTTTCTGAGAGGGCTGGGGATTGGATAAAATCGGGTCTTCCACCGAGTAATTGCCCGAGCCAGACCTTTTGGGCCTTCCCAATCTTGTAGACGTTAAGGCTCGGTGAAGAAGTCATAAAGATTTTGCCCCAGTATTAGGATAGCGCTGAAAATCCTTAAGTTCTCTAACGCAGTGCCGAAGAGTTTGGTATGGGAGCGCTGCGCAAATTGACTAAGCTGATGACTTTAACTTTGTCATTGGTGTTTTGCGGGGCAGCCCACGCTTATACCGAGCCAGAGTGTTCAACTTGGAATGGTGTTTTGCTTTCAGAAAATGTGTTTTTTCTTGATCCCTCAGTAGAGAAATCTGGGCAAAGAGCTTTGCTTGATGCCGGAGACCAGTGGGGGCCATTCTGGATTCAAGCTCAGCTTGAAGGCAATGAATTGAAATTCGAAAACAAAATGCCCGGCTTGGGGCTCCCATTTACGATCTATCACGTAGAGGTGAATTGGATTGGTAGAGAAGGACGCGAATTGTCCGATGCACTTCAGTCTTTTCCTGCGCCAGCAGCGTGTGCGCCTCTAAGCTTGTTTCCTGGACAAGTTTCAAGATCCATCGAAATTGTTCGGCCAAAGACTTCTGAAAACTTGCGATTGCAAGTCAAAGTCTGGGCCGTTCCTTTTTGAATCCCCACTGTGCGCGCTTAAGTGTTGCAGGATCGTGTTTAGTAGCTTTTCTAAGTTATTTTAAATATTTATATTCATTACTCAGGACAAGGGGAGTGCTACTCCCCTCTTGCTGGCTGGTGCCAGCAATTCACCCCATAGTCCTTCGACTGAATCTAAATATTTAAAATAACTTAGAAAGGCCCCTGAGGCCAGATACGCCCTTACAACACTTAAGCGCGCACAGTGGGGAACTCTAAAGTGAGTCGCGGCGTTCGACTCTGACTCTCATTCCATTTGGAGAGCCTTGAACCACAAAGTGCCAGTCGATTTGAAGAGTGCCTTTTTCTTTTTCAATCATCGCTGTTGGTGGATTGGGAAACGGGCTTGCAACTCTAAAAGCATCGACTGCGGCTTTGTCGAGCTCTTCATAGCCTGCTGTGCCTACTTTATGAATCGTTTTGACGTCGCCATTTTGGTCCATAAAAATTCTAAGCTTCGTGATGCGTTCGCCTTGGAAGGGGGGGGCTCCTTTGCGTGCAAGCCCTTCGAGTTCTAATCTTAGAAGTCGTTGCCACTGGTGCTTTAGCTTTTCTCTAATGCGCTCGTAAAAAGAAGCGAAGATGTATTCTTGCGTATTGAGTAGTGTGTTAGCTCCGATCGCCATGTCGGGAAGATAATCGTCGGTAGCGGAAAGACCATCGCCAATGCTGGCTGGCTTGCGCTGAGAGAAATTGTGAGTTTTACCTTTTGGCGCATCTGTTGAATCGTTCTTGGCGTGGAGTTTCATTTCGGAATCGTTGGCCGGTAATTTGAAAAGATTCTCTACAGGAGGCAAGCCTTCTTTTAGAACGTTTTTGTGGTCGCCCACTTTTGGAGCGCGTGTATTGCGATCGACGTATTGGTTTTGTTTGGCGAGGAAAGTTTTTTCGTTGAGGTTGGGAATGAATTTATCTGTTTTGATGGAGTCTTCGCTTTGGACGACTTGTGTTTGTTGATTTTTCCTTACGAGTTTTTGTAGTTCACCTTCGCTGATGGTGCGAGTTTGCATGGCGTTTGCGGTCTCATTTTTGTTTGTGCCGAAATTGAATTGTGGATCTTGCCATAGCCATAAGGCAAGCAAAGCATGAGCTGCTAGCGACAATCCAAACGCACGATTCATGCTCTTTATTTCGGTGATTTGCCCTATGAAAATGAGGATAAAATAATGACACAACTAAGCGCGTGTAGACGCGCTTTATATTGCGTTTGGCGGACTTATTCTGGTCCTAAGTCGTCAACTACTTGACGACTTTTTACTTCAAGCCGATTTCTTTGAGTCTCTGATCGAGGTATTCGCCGGCGGTGATAGGTGGCTCTTTTGCGGGATTTTCTGCCGACACACAGCTATCAAGCGCTTTGAGAGACATGCTCGATACGGGGTGCAAGAAAAACGGAGTGGAATACCTGCGAGAAGATTCTTGGCCAGCGAGTTCCTTTGGCGGGTTGGCCACGCGGTGAGTGGTGCTGACAAATCTGTGGTTTGTCAGGCGTTGAAGCATGTCGCCGACGTTGATTACGATTTCGTCGGCTTTGCTTGTGGCGGGCAGCCAAGTGCCGTCGGCTAATTTAACCTGAAGGCCGGGGTAGTTAGCGCCAATCAAAAGTGTGATGAGGTTGATGTCTTCATGGGCCGCGCTTCTTACGGCATCGGGATGCTCATCGCCTTTTAGGGGCGGGTAGTTGATCGGGCGTAGAATGGAGTTTCCGTATTCGCAGTATTCTGTGAAGAAGTTTTCGCTAAGGCCTAGGTCGATGGCAATAGCGCTGAGGAGTTCGAGTCCAAGACCTTTTAGACCCTCGTAAAGCTCGCGGAGAGTTTCGTCAAATTCGGGAACGGCATCGTTGACGCTCACATTTTTTGGATATTCTTTTTCGAGAGGGTGTCCCTTGGGAACCTCTACGCCGACGTGGAAAAATTCTTTCAAGTCACCAAGTTTTGCATTCTTCGCATGTTCTTTTCCGAAGACGGTAAAGCCGCGTGCTCCACCAGTTCCTGGAAGCTCGTATTTGGCCTTGGTCTCGTAGGGGAGTTTGTAGAAAGTGTCGATTTTCTGATAGGCGCGTTGCTGAAGTTCGGGGGTGATGTCGTGGCCTTTGATGATGAGGAAACCGATTTCACGAAAGCTCTTGGAGACTTTTTCTACAAAAGCCGCTTTCGTTGCGGGGTCACGAAATTCACGAATGTCATGTGTTTTGATTTCAATAGCCATGCGGGAGTTTTATCCAAAAGAGAGGGTAGTTGCCAGCTTTTTTATAGAGGGAACCTTTACGCAAGAAGCCAGATGACTTTGCAGTTCATCTGGCTTCGGTTTTGGGGTCCAAGAGTTTGATTTTTAAGGCTTTAGCTTCTGGTGCCAGATACAGGTATCGGATACCTAAAGCAGGCTGAGGCTGGCTGCTACGGGGCTTTCGCTGCCTTTGCGGATGGATTCGATGGACGGGTGCTGGATGCTGATGCCTTTGGAAAGCTGCTTCATATTGAGCATGTTCGTCACGCTGGAGCGGCAATTGTAGAAAGACTCCACCGGTAGGACCACATCAGCAAGGGCCGTGAGCTCCGATTCGAAAGCGTCCATAACCACTACGAAAGGTGCTGACTTCACGAAAGCCAGGAACTCTGGAGAGTAATCAGCATTCAGCTTTTGTGCGGCGATGAAGACAGGGCCCTTGGCTGTGCCAAGGTTTTTGGCAACAGATTCCACGGGTGCAATGCCTGAGTTGCAAAGGCCGCGAGCGTTTAATGTTGACCAAAGGATCAATGTTTTCGCGCTAGCTGGAAGGCTTTCGAGCCCGGCAAGTTCTGCATCGTTAGTTGGTGCGGGAGTTAGGTAGGCCGTTGTTGCTGCATCGTCTGCCCCCTGTGAAAAATTCGCGAGACTGCGTTTCTCCCAGGTGATCTTGCCATTACGAACCTTCTGTCCGAGCTTCAGCGCGACGATCGGAGCGAGGTCCTCTAAGTCACGATAGGACTCTTCAGTGCTGATCACTTTTGTGATGCCGTCGAAGGAAACTTCGCCGCTAAACCACGGGCTAGATTTTTTCGCATCAAGTGCTTTGAGAACTTTCGCTCCGAAAGCGTTGTTGTTGATTCCGGCATCGACCCTGCGGCCTCGGTCGCTCCAACTTTTTTGAAGTTTCTCTAGCCATTCGAGTTGTTCGTGGCTTGCGGAGTCTGTTGCCCAGAAGCTCCACGCGTCGCTATGCATTTCAAAAGCTCTGTCGAGCATGACTTGCATTTCTTTGAAACTAACTCTGCTAAGACCGGCGTCTTGGCTTCTGCGAATCATGGGCTCCATGACACGGCCGGCATCGTTGTTGTGGTAGTGGTAGCCCCAACGGCCTTTGTCACACATCCACCAATCGTTCACGGATTTGTTTTCTCTCGGCATCAAGCGATCGACGGCTGGCTTGGATGGCGTGCCGTCTGGGCGAGGGATGCCCGGGCCACGGTGCTTCGTGTGGATTTCGATGTTGCACCCCACAGCGCAACCTGAGCAAATGCCATCATGTTCACGAAGCTCCCAGGGACGAGCCTTGAAGCGGAAGTCCTTGGCTGTGAGCGCGCCCACAGGACAAAGATCAACTACGTTGCCAGAGAATTTTGATTCCATCGGGCGATCGTCGAAAACGTTAATCACGGAGTGGGACCCGCGCTCATTCACAACGAGCTCCGTGCGGCCATCAACCTCTGAGGAAAAGCGCACGCAGCGTGTGCAGAGGATGCAACGCTCTTGATCGAGCATGACTTCCTTGCTGACGGATTTGTGTTTGAGGAGTTCTTCCTTCTGGTCGATCATTCGTGATCGAGAAGGGCCGTGTTCGTAAGTGTAGTCTTGGAGCTTGCACTCACCACCGCGATCGCAAATAGGGCAATCAAGCGGGTGGTCGAGTAAGACAAATTCTAAAGTTGCGTTTTGACCTTTTTTCACGAGGGGAGAATCGGTGCTGACTTTCATTCCATCGCCAGCCGTGGTGGAGCAAGAGGTCATGAGCTTTGGCATGCCTTCGATTTCGACGTAGCACATGCGACACTGTCCAACGATGGAGAGGCCATCATGGTAGCAAAAGTGCGGGACCTCTTTGCCTAGTTTTTCTGCGGCTTTCAAGACAGTCGTTCCCGCGGGAACTTCTACTTCTTGGTTGTCGATGGTGAGTTTTACAGTCTTGATTTCTTCTGACACTTTTTGCTCCTTGAATTGGATAACTGACGTTGAGTTGGTTTTCACTCTAAGCGAAAGCCTACCTGTCAATTTCTCCTAATACGGGGTCCAAACTAGCAATGGTAGTAACAACGTCTGCAATCAACTTTCCTTGAACAAGTTCAGGAATAATCTGGACGCTTCGGTATGTTGGGCTGTGGATGCGAGTGCGAACTGGTTTTGCTCCGCCATCACTTTTGATGAAGAAACCAAATTCACCTTTAGGGTTTTCGATCGCACTAAAGATCTGTCCTGGAGGAACTTTGAATCCTTCAGAGATGATCTTGAAGTGCCAGATGAGAGCTTCCATTTGAGTGTAGACTTGATCCTTTGTTGGAATCACAACTTCAGGAACGTCAGCATTGATGGGTCCTTCAGGAAGTCCGTCAATAGCCTGCTCTATGATTCGTATGGATTCGCGCATCTCTGCCGTTCGAATGATGTAGCGATCGTAGGCGTCGCCATTGGTTCCAACGGGAACATCGAAATCAAATTCATTGTAGGCCATGTAAGGCATGTCTTTGCGAAGGTCCCACTTAATACCAGTGGCACGAAGATTCGGTCCGGTGACTCCGTATTGGAGGGCGAGCTCTGGAGTGATCACGCCCACGTTGCGTGTGCGGTCAATCCAAATTCTATTGCCGGAAAGTAAGCTTTCCATTTCGTCCAGAGTCTGAGGAAGTTGCCTAAGGAACTCGCGAGTCTCCTTGAGGAACTCCCCACTAGCATCGCGAGAAATTCCACCCACGCGAGTGTAGCTCGTTGTGAAACGGTGGCCCGCTAGTTTTTCGATAAGGTCATAGATCTTTTCACGCTCGTCGAAAGTGTGGAAGAAAACCGTGCCAGCTCCAATGTCGAGGGCGTAAGTCCCTAGAGAGAGAAGGTGGGCGCTGATACGAGCCAGCTCGCAGGCGATGGTTCGAATGTATTGAGCTCTGCGAGGGATCTCGATGTCTAGGAGTTTTTCAACAGCCATCGTGTAGCTCACGTTGTTTGAGAGCGGTGCTAAATAATCGAGCCTGTCTGTGTATGGAATAAACTGATGGAAGCGTTTGTTCTCAGCAATCTTTTCAAAGCCGCGATGAAGGTAGCCGATATCCGGCACACACTGAACCACAGTCTCGCCATCAACTTCTAAGATGAGGCGAAGAACTCCGTGAGTCGCTGGGTGCTGTGGTCCCATATTGAGAACCAAAGTTTTGTTTTCTTTTTTCTTTATAGGTGTGGTGAGCTTCGGAAGGGAAACGTAGGGTCCTTCTTCCGTTCTCGATGGAGGATTGGTGCCGCGCTCCTTCTTCACTTTGTTTTGGATCGTCATCAAGGCTTGTAGCAGGGCCTCAGGGCGAGGGGGGCAACCAGGAATGTAAGCGTCGACAGGAATGATTTTGTCGAGACCTTGAACAACGGGGTAGCTGTCGAACATCCCGCCTGTGCAGAGGCAGGTTCCCATCGCGATGACCCATTTAGGTTCCATCATTTGATCGTAAACTTTGCGAACAACCGGTGCCATTTTGTAAGTGAGTGTTCCCGCAACAAGCATCAAGTCTGCTTGGCGCGGGGAGAAGCGAAGGACCTCGCTTCCAAAGCGGGACATGTCGTACTTCGGACCAACGGTCGCCATCATCTCGATCGCGCAGCAGGAAATTCCCATGGGCATCGGCCAAAGACTATTGGCCCGACCCCAGTTGATGAGGTCGTCTAGTTTTGTTGTGATAATGGATTCGCCTAGTTTGGATTCAAGTCCCATTTAATTTCCTTTAGCAATTTCAATTGCTCTGCTTTACTGCGAGCCTGCTTAAGCATGCTCGCTTTACTGGAGTCTGCTTACGCATGCTCCTTGATTTTCCCGCTGCTCGTATCCGAGCTTTTGACGCCCGCAACTAAACGGGCTCCAGTTGATCTTTATTTTCCTTTTTGTCATCTCGCAAAACCTCTTTGATATCTCCGCGTTGCTGGTAGCCGCGCAGCAGCATATCTTGGCGTTTCAAGATGCGTTCGGTGCGGTCCACTTTGGCTAGAATTCGCTCGATGTGGATGTCTTGAACGCGTCCGTCACGAGCGAGTTCGATGGCTCGTTCGCCGGCACTGCGGAAGTAACGCCGTTGCTTGCGCTGGAGGGTGGCCGAGTCCCATAGGGATTGGGCCACTTTTCCTGCCCTTAGGAGTTCTCTTGTGGAGGGGGCCACGAAGCGTCTTATCCATCTATAAAATCGCCAAGTTAGGCTGTACCTTTGCTTCGTTTTTGCCATGGTCCCATTCTCATACGGAAAGTCTCAAATGTCAGGCAGTTTTCGAATAAAATTATAACTTTGAGTTGAGATTTAGCGGAAGACAGATTATCTCCATGGCTTCACTTGAAAAAGTGCCGATGTGGCGGAATTGGTAGACGCAGTGGATTCAAAATCCACCGGGTGTAAGCCCTTGGGAGTTCGATTCTCCCCGTCGGTACCAGTCTTCTCGACTCAGTTCGGGTTCTACGGTTCTGGTTCTACGGTTCTACCCGATTCAATTGCTCAAAACACATTCCAAATTATTGAACAGAATGCACGCCTAGGTTAGGTTTTCGCATATGCCAACCACGTTACAAGAGCTAGATAAGGAATATATCCCTACGCATTGGGAGACTCCGAACTGTCCATTTTGTGGGGAAGTTAGTTTTCATTTGATTGAACGGTTTGGTCCTGACCATCGATATCATTCAGTTGAGTGCGATAGCTGTTCGTTGGCCTATATGAATCCTCGACCTCGATATGACGAAGAGTTCCTAAGGATTGCTTATGATTCTTATGCTGACAACGATGAAGTTTTTAATAAGTTTAAACAACAAATTTTAAAAAGCCCCGATGCTCATGAGTCAGACGTTAGGCTGACTATTGAAGACTTGAACCCTTCTGATGTTGCTATGTTGAAGGAAAATATGGACGTCGTTCGTTTTTTTGAGGAGCGATATGGAAGAAAGGGACGATTCTTGGATGTCGGGTGCGCCACTGGCTTTATGTGTTTAGCCGCTGTTGAACGTGGATGGAGCGCTGTTGGTATAGATATTTCCAAGCCTATGGTCGAGTTTATGACTAAAGTATTGGGAATCACGGGCTTCGCTGGACAGTATCATCAAACAAGAGAGGTGGCCCAGGAGGGTCCTTTTGATGTCATTTACTGCTCTCATGTTATTGAGCATATTCCAAACCCAAATGATTGGTGTGAAAAATTTTCTGAGCAATTGGCAGAAGGTGGAATTTTGTGTCTACAAGTTCCAGCCAACAATTCACCTGAGCGTAGGATAAAGCGAATTTTAAAAAGACTTGGGTTGAAGAAAGATGATTGGAAACTTTGGAGAACTCCCGATCATTTGTATGAACCTTCGATAGGGCCAGTAAAGGCTTTGTTAGCGCGTCATGGATTAAAAATTGTAGATTGGGAAACCTACTCAAGAAAAGATTTGCTCAATCAGAGCTTTCTTTCCAAGCTTAGGCACCGATGGTTAAAGGCTGGAAATAACCTAAGAATTATCGCTCAAAAATCTTAAAAAAAATTGTGACTTCACTTCTGCAAAAAATAAAAAATCATTGGGGATTTTCTCTTTTTATTCTGATTTCGGTTTCTTCATTTGTAACTCTCATGAGTCGTCCTGTCGGAGGACACTACGGAATTTTTACAAGTGCAGCTAAGGCGATTCTAGAGAAAGGTGATCCTTACGGAACAACCTTCGGTTGGGGCGTAGGGCCGTACTTTTATTCTTTAACCTGCGGATTGAGCTTTTTTTCTATTTTTAGTTTTCTACCTCTCTTCTGGGGCCTGTTGCTTTATATGCTAACTTCTTGGTTGTTCTTTCTTTGGGGATTGTTTTCTCTCAATGCGACCATGTTTAGAAAATTTGATTTTGATCTTTGGAAGATGCCGTTTCGCAACTTTTTCTGGTTGTTTCTTGCCTCGGAGATGACGGGAGGAATTCTCGCAAGCAAAGTTGAAGTTTTTATGCTGGGAGTTTTGCTTTTTGCTCTTAAACTTTTATTGGAGCGCAAAGAGATTTTTGCGGGCTTGTTGTTGGGGTGGATTACGAATTGGAAGTTTCAGCCATTACCCATTGTGGGGTTGGCGTTATTGGTTCCGCTTTGCGGCCGAAACTGGAGTGGCGCCACTAAGTTTGCAGGTTCGTTTGCTTTCTCTCTGGGGGTGGCCTATTTGCTTCCTCTAGCATGGTATGGAGTTGACGCTGCGAGATCACTTTACGAAAGACAAAATGTCTTGCTATGGGAGTTTATGAATAGGGATTGGCTTCATTTTCAGCATATTTATACTTTTTTGTATAAAAATTTTGGACTGGAACTTTCATTTGAAACAGCGCAAATGGTTTCAGTATTCTTCGGAGCACTTTTTGCTGGAGCTCTCTTTCTATTTATTCGTAAGGCAATGTCGGTATCGAGCGATTTCAGATCATTAGGGTTTTTGTTAGCCTTTGCTTTGGGAGCCGCCTATATGAATCTTTTTTCGCCTTTGAGCCAGTCGAATGCTTATATATTACATACTCCCTTGATCTTGGTTTTATTTTTCTTTCTTCATAAGGCAGGTATGTCTGGGAAGAAAACAGGATGGATATTGTTCTTAGGATATTTTCTAGTGTCTCTTGCGTACTCAGATTTCAATCCTAAGCCTTCACGGCTTTATATGTATTCTCATGCCTTTAAGCCTTTGGGTATCCTAGTTCTGCTTGGGCTTTTGTTGGCTGCAGTATCCAAGACTAATGCCAAAAAATTAGAGTCTACCAGCTCTCATTAATGCAATTTTCCAAGTATTCGCAACTCTGGAAAGGCGTTACCGACCTGCGTCCCATTATTTTATTATAATAGCAATCTATAAAATAAGGCAGGAACTGGCACCACGATGCAATAGCGTGCCGATGTGGCGGAATTGGTAGACGCAGTGGATTCAAAATCCACCGGGTGTAAGCCCTTGGGAGTTCGATTCTCCCCGTCGGTACCAGTCTTCTCGACTCACCTCAATTCGTCGACAGGAGAAGATTTCGAGCTGCTATAGAGCTTACGTTGACTCTACGCCTTTTTGGGAGGAGCACTAACGACCTGGTACGGCGAATGGATTATTGAATGCTGAGTTTTCAGCGCTCATCTCAGGAGCAGGCCCATTTTGTTTGGTGACTCCTGTTGATACGTTGAGTGGGGTGGAAGGCTGATTAGGGTCGTACGCAAAGGCAGTATTCTGTTGAGTTGCTTGAGCATCGAATGCAGAGGATACTTCGAAAGCATTTTTTGTTGTGGAGTTGCCATGGGAAAGAGGCTGAAATGTTCCTTGATTTTCGCGCGATTGTATCGCAAGTTGTTGGTATTCTGTTCCTCGGTTGTTTAGAGCTTTTATTGTTGGATAAAAATTTCTTCTTAATTGATCAAATCGATTAACAAAAGCTCTGCAGGAACCATTTTTCTTGGCATTTTCGTAGCGTAGGTAGTTTTCTCGCCTGCGCGCGTTTTCTTCTTGAAACGCTTGTAGTGCTGCGCCTTTCATCCGTGGAGCTCGCTCTAAAGGCTTCATATCTTGTTGGAGCTCACTCATTTTGTTTACGTATCCCATGAAAGACATTCCACCTTGATCGATGCTTCCACCATAAGATTGTCCAGGACCATAAGTGACCATTTCTAATATTGTATCAATACCGATGCTTCCATTCTCCAAATCGTTGTATGAACTAGCGATTGTTTCTTGTAGCTCAATATTTTTCTGGTTCAATTCTACTAATGAGTTGGCACTTCCTAGATTTTTACTAATTTCTGTTTGTATTTCAGCAGAGAGTTTTTCTGCTTGTAGTAAGGCATTGCAATAAGCAACAAAGCCTATCTTCTCATCAGCACCAGAGACAAGTCTATTGATTGACTCCCGGGCTTCTTCAGCTCTTTGAAAACACCAAGCGGATCCAACATTGTCTTTCTGAGATTGATACTGTTGAGCTCGCTTTTCTTCTGCGCGAATCGTTTCTATTATATTTTCGTTTAGTTGAGCATAGGCTTGGCAATTGAATGCGGCAGGAGAAGTTCCCTGAAGTTCTCTACGTAAATTATTTCTCATCTCTACACGATCTCTTGTATATTCAAGTTGCCGTTCTGCCTTTTCAGCTCTCATGCGTGAGGCTTCTTCTTCCCACTTGGCAATGATCATGTCAGCCCAAGCGTGGCTGGCTTGATTGACCGTGACTGCAGTTCCCGCGAAAGCCGCCACTGTGACGGCGGGTAAAACGAGAGCAGGTGCTGTTAAAATTCCAATCACACTAGTCGCGTTGGCTAATGCTCCGACGGAGTTGACTCCTGCAAGGACTCCGGTTTCGGCATCCTTCGTCTCGGCGAATTCTAGCCATTGATCTGTCGCATCCTGACTTTGTTTTATAGCCGCGTATCCGCCGCCAAGAACACCCGTTCCTTTAGCAACAGCATTGCCCACACCTCCAGGGACCAGACCCTTTGCGGCTCCTACTTCATTGCCTGCGTCTAATACGCCAAGACCTGTCATTGCGGCACCTTCTGTTGTGACCTCGCCAGTAGCGATCATGGTTCCGATCTCGCCTGCAGCGGCAACCGATGCAACTCCGCCTCCTGTTCGGGTGGAGTGAGAAGTAGCTGGTGCATCTATGCTAGGCGCTTTTGGGCGTGTAGTCTGGGGGGCGTCAGCGAATACAGTGCCATTTTCAAACTTAGCGTCTATGGAGTTTCGTGTTTGTTCGAGTCTTCTA
>CAZXHL010000051.1:0-17804 GCA_964640545.1 uncultured Bacteriovorax sp.
GAAGATGAATACGGATATGGTTATGCAGAACTTGTTGAACTCGCTCACGGTGAGATCATCGACATCTGGGGCAAAGACTATTCTGAAGGCCTAGAAAAACTAGGAACACGCGTTGCCAACCAAATGCGCGTCTACGACACATTTCAATTGACCCATTCCCCCACGATTGAGTCCTCCATCGAAGCTTTCGTTGATGGAAATCTAAGCGCACACACATTCAATGCCACAAACAATACTGTTGGCCTCGCTAACCCTGGTGTAAGCAACTCAGATGTTGAGATTGAATACTGCGTCGAAGCTGGAGATCCTCCACCAGTTGTTGACCCACCGGTTGTTGACCCACCTGAAGTCCCAGAAGTTGACCCTCCAGAAGTTCCTGAGATCGACCCTGAAGTTCCAGAAGTAGACCCCGAACTTCCTGAAGTCGATCCAGAAAATCCAGACGACAATGGGGACTTGCCAGACACTTGCACAGCCATCGATTGTGGCGGCATCGAAGTCTAAGAGATTTAACTAAAGTTGAGGATTCACCCTAGTTCCAGAAATGGAGCTAGGGTTTTTTAGTTTTTGGAATAGACGATCAACCAAAACCTTGGCAAGCGCGCCCTTCTCGAGGCTTCCCAATGCCTCACTTGAATAGGGCAACTCAGGAGAATCATCCTTCTTCTCCAAAATCCATGCTTCGCTCATTTTCTGACCGGGACCTGATTTTTCAGATAGTCGATTCACAAAGGAAAGCTCTGCACCTTTCGACCTCGCCTTATGAATGGCTCTTTCGATTAGAGCTTTGTCATCTTTTAAACTTTCAAGTGAAAAACTGACCAGCAATTGATCATTGCGTTTGCGTCGACCAAACTCACCAGCAAAGTCAGGCAATCTCTTGATCTTCAATTTCAGTTCAGAGGTCTCATTATCGGCAGCAAACAATTCCGACTTATCCAACTTCTCAGTCAGCCCAACAACTTCAAAATCCAAAACCGCAGCAGCGGAAACAAAAACATCTACCAATTCTTGGCAACGCACCAAGATCTCCGAATAGGCTTGGGGGCTTGAAGTTTGAAAAATCTGAAAACCATATCGCTCTTTCAAATCTTGTATTTCTTGAAAAACATTCGCCTCTACCATGCCTTGCATCAGAGTCACATTGGCACCTTTTTCAAGCAAAGCCCTAAGCAGCTCAAGGCCCATTAAACCAGAAGAAAGATTCTTCAATGAACGCACGCCATCGACTTGTGTTTCCATGGCTCCAACACTGATCAGAACCTTAACGCCAGCATCAGCAGAATCCCTTTGAAAGACTTCGGTTAGCCGCTCCAGAGCTAGTGATTCATCAATCAACTTTCCCTCACCATATTCTCCGCAAGCCACAGCACCCACACCCGGCCCCAAGAATTCAACTCCACGCTCAGCAAGAACTTGTTGATTCTCTCTCGTTGCAGGATGGGCCCACATGGAAGGGTTCATCGCCGGCATCAGCATGACTTTTCCTTCAAACGCCAAAAGCTGTGCATGAAGCATCGTATGCGCATGCCCTCCACGATATGAGGCCATGAATTCAGCAGTAGCCCCGTAGACGAGAATGATTTCAAAGCGTCTCGCAAAATCAATGTGTTCTGTACCCAGATGAGAATCCGAAAAGTGGTCGTTTGAAAGCACTTTCTTGCCCAAAAATGTCTCGATAGACTTTTCGGCGACGAATTGCTTCGCCGATTCTGTCAAAAGAACTTCAACATCATAACCTTGATCGACAAGCTTCCGGAGGAAATCAACACTTCGGTAAGCGGCAATGCTTCCACAAACTGCGAGGAGTAGTCGAGGTTTTGAGGTCAATGTTTTCTCGCTTTCCATAACAACATCATACTCCCACGTGCTGTAGTGGCCACGTTTGTTTTTGACGCTCCCACAATGTCGGCCCCGTGCGCTTCATCACAGCACCGCCAAGGCAAACATCACCCTCATAAAATACAATGAATTGCCCGGGAGTCACAGAGCGTTGCTCGTCAGAAAATCTGACATGGAGTCCCTGATCAGTTTGTTCAACCTCGCAAGATTGATCGGCCTGACGGTAGCGAATCTTCGCAGTCCCGCTCCAAGTAGCACCAGAAGCAAAAGGCGAATCCCCCACCCAGCTTTCTTCATCCGCCCAAAGCTCTTGAGTAAAAAGTGCCGGATGCTCGAGCCCTCGCTCCACATAAACAATGTTTTTCTCGGAGTCCTTGGCCACGACAAACCAGGGCTCTCCTTGACCGCCGAGCCCCAAACCTTTGCGCTGCCCCAAAGTATAGAAGGCCGAGCCGATATGTTCACCTACTTGTTTTCCATCAAGAGTGAGAAAGCTTCCAGGTTTAGCTGGCATATAGTTCGATAAGAAATCTCGAAAGTCGCGCTCACCAATAAAACAAATTCCGGTGCTGTCTTTTTTGTTTTTCGTCGCAAGATCGTATTTAGCGGCGAGTTTTCTAACTTCAGTTTTTTCCAGCTCTCCGATGGGAAACATCACTCTATCGAGAATGCTTCCATCAATGGCATGAAGAAAATAGCTTTGATCTTTTCCTTGATCTAAGCCTCGACCCAAAACGGATTTTCCGTCTTCATTTTTAAGAACCCTTGCATAGTGTCCCGTCGCAAGAAAATCAGCACCCAAGTCCATCGCCCGCTTCATAAACACATCAAACTTGATTTCGCGATTGCAAAGAATATCTGGATTGGGAGTGTAGCCTTTTGAATATTGGTCCAAGAAATGTGCGAAGACATGATCACGGTATTCTTTAACGAACTCAACAGAATAATAAGGAATGTCGATCTTCTCGCAAACTTTGACGACATCCTGGAAATCTTCTTCAGAGGTGCAAGCCCCACCTCCTGTCTCTTCCCAATTTTTCATAAAGAGGCCAATGACTTCATGCCCCTGCTCCTTCAATAGAGCTGCGGTGACCGAGGAATCAACCCCGCCCGACATACCAACAACAATTCGGCTCATGACGAAAACACTCCTAAGAGCGAGCCTAGACCAACAAGTGTCACAGTCACCACAAGCGGAATCACGAGTGAAACGACAGCAATGTCTTTATACGATTCTTTGTGGGTGAGCCCACACACCGTTAGCAAGGTGATCACAGCTCCATTGTGAGGGAAAGTATCTAGGCCACCTGATGAAAGAGAGGCAACTCTGTGTAGGTATTCATTACTAATGCCAGCCGCTTGCCCCAAAGCAATAAACTGATCGCCCAAAGCCTCTAGTGCAATACTCAATCCTCCAGAGGCCGACCCCGTGATTCCTGCAAGGACATTGATCGATAAGACTTCCGCGAGCAAAGGACTCCCGGGGCTCACACTGAAAATACCATCGCGAATCAAGGCAAAACCGGCGAGTGAAGCAATCGTCGCCCCATAACCCACCTCGGAAGCTGTATTGAAAGTTGGGAGCAAAGAACCCATGGCACCCGCATTTATGGACTCAGCCAATTTTTTACGCAGATTAGTTTTTGAGATCATATACAAAAACAGCAGCAATATTCCAAGCGCCAATGCCATCAGCATGGACCAGATTCCAAGAACCTTAGAGAGTTCGATGCCTCCGAATTTCGCTGTCTGCAAATAATCCGTCTCCCAAGTGGGAATGATCTGCTCTGACAACAAATAATTACTCGCGATTACAAGAACGATAGGCGCAACGGCGAGAAGAAATGAGATCGGCTTAGCATTCTGCCGCTCAGAAAACTCTTGCTCGTATCCATACCCTTCACCGCATGACCTTGCATCACGCACTCGCTTCTGAAGCCACAAACTCCCCAACACAAACATACAAAGCCCGGCTACCCCGCCCAAAACTGGCGCCGCAAATGCCGTCGTTCCAAAATAAGACATGGGAATCAAATTATGAATCTGAGCATTTCCGGGTAGCGCCGTCATCGAAAAAGTAAAAGCTCCCATGGCAATCGCCCCAGGAATCAAACGCTTCGGCATTTTTACCTCCCAGAATAGTGCTGAAGCCAAAGGATAGATCGTAAACACAACCACAAAAGCAGACACACCCCCGTAGGTTAAAAGTCCACATGATAAAACGATCGCAAGAATCGCCCGTGAATGTCCAAAGACTTTCAAGAACCCTTGCGCCACGGAACGAGCAAAACCCGTAACTTCCATCAACTTCCCAAAGATTGATCCCATCAAGAAAATCGGGAAATATTTTACAGCGAATTTTCCAAGAGCAGCCATAAAGATCTGCGTGTAGGTCCCCATCCAGGGCAAATCACCCGAAATCATTACGGCAAAAGCAGCGAGCACAGGAGCGAGCACAAGCACGCTTAATCCCCTGTAGGCGCCATACATCAACAGCCCCAATGATATTAGAATGGCCAATACACTCATAGCCCTATGAATAAACCTAAATAGCCTCAAGTTGCCAGAAAAATAGGCAAATTGAGGCTATCGAATGATTCGCTTAGCGCGAATTCAAAAAACAATTATCTAGCTATTAAAATCCAGACACGAGTCTAAAAGCGTCCCAGCTAGCAGGAATATTACGCCTATTCAAGAAGCCACGGAAACGACCCAATTGCTTGTGAGCCTTAGAGAGCGACCCTTTGCCAAGCTTAGCCTCGCCGACAACAACGATATTACAAGTTGATCTCTCTCCAACTAGCACATCAAGTTCTCCCATAGTAGGAGCACCAGGTCCGTCACGGTATTCAAGTCCACCCGTGAAGAAGTAATCCCGTGGATTGAATTGTTCTTGAAGGTCGATGAGAGCGAGAATTTCTAAAACCTCACCCTCTACAGAGAAATCAAAATCCATAGCGTCTTTGTGGGTTTTGATAAGATCTACTTCGCGCCCCAAATGGCTTGGCCAGCTATTAGGTTCATTTCCGTTTTTGAATGCTTCCCAAAGCCATGTCGCGTCTGAACGGCTTATTGGATATTCATAATCAAAACCATTATTCGTATAACCACGGATGCCATAGACCGGCCATTCCCCGATATCTGTAAAGTTATGGATGGAAAGCTCATGGCAATCATCTGGAAGATACTCGTCCCAGCGAAGCTCATTAAAATATTGATCGGCTTGAGAGAACTGAGAGAATGAAAGAAAGATTAAAGCTAAAAATCTGATACGCACGGACACGTCCCTTCCGGCCTCCAGGGGCCGTATCCGGTTTATTACGCATCTGACACATAAGCAATACTTATGAGTGATATAAAGGTTTATTAAGTTTCAGGACCTTAGGGAGATTCCCTTGTTTGAAGCTTCTCCAGCAAACGTATTCTCGCCAGCATATTTGGAGCCTTGAGCACATAAGCCGTCTTCTTCAGGTACAGAATCATCAACGTAAACTCTTGAGATTTTGGGAGTATTTTGCCTTCACGCACTCGCGTGAAGAGTTCAAGCATCAATCCGTTAGTAAGCGTTTTAAGCTTCCCTTTAGCACTTGCCTCAGAATCAGCCGCCAATCCTAGCCTTTGCTCCTCGCTGAGCAATGCCAAATCAAGTGCTGAAGGATCCTCTAACAATCCCTCAACACCCCAGATGGTCGCCAAGGCGACGTGACCTACTCTAAGCAGATTCAAAGCCGAGTCATCATTGGGGAACGAAATTCGATTCGTAGAAGACACCACTAACTCTTCAGCACTCATCACAGGAGCGTGTAATGCAAAGATACCAACCGCTAGCTTTAGCAATGCAGGACTCAATCGAGGCATTTTCGCCTGATTGGACCCAGGCAATTCCCAAATACCTGGAACCCTTCTCGCTGAAAGCAGATTTGCCCAAGCACGAAAAGAATTTAAAAATTCTGTCGTCGTATTGGCTTCAACTGGACGCAGACCTTCGCCGGCTGCAACCATTCGTCCAATTGACTCAGCCGTTAGTGGCTCGCCCCACGCTCCAGAAATATTTCTTTCGGGATAGATGACAACATCATCCAACGGCAGATCAGAAATCAAAAGACCTGAAGCCTTAAGCTCAGGAGCCCCCAAAATGCCTTTTTGCATCAAGATTTGAGAAGTCATCCTTTGAGTTAAAACATACAAACAAGCTTCCTCAGCAAAGCTCAGATCATCACCGTCCAGCTGAGACGCGCGATTTAAAATACGAATCGTGCGACGCCAATCGCGAGCCATTGGCATTTCTTTCGAGTAAAGCGGTAAAGAAACCAACCACCAACCCAATGACTTGACTTCATCCTCAGACAAGTCACCAACTTTAGAATGGTGCCTAGACACCTCAAAGAATCCTGCCACTAATTTTGATAAAGCAAGATCTTGGGGAGTTCCGGTAACGGCTCCAGCAAGTGCTTCGTCTATCTTTTCTAGAACCTTGGCGTTTCGCTGCTTAGCAAACTTATCCCACCAGCCCCAGTCATACATTTTCTTTAGAGCTTGATATTTAACCCAGCTCAAATTTCCTTTTTCATATTCAGCCGTCGCAGCATCCATGAACTCTTTGTAGGTCGGCATATCAATAGGTTTTTTACCGCCGCTAAATTCTGAACTAGTTCCATACAGCATCTGAGGGTTCTCAGAGAGCCTAGAGACTCCTTTGATTTGCTTGCCTTCTTCACTCGCATAAGTTGCTATCGCCGAAAACAAACGAAAACGCGCATACTGACTAGGTTTGGATTTGTATTCAAGCCCTAGCTGCCTGACAAAACTACAAGCACCAACGGGGTTGGGTTCAGCAGGATCCGCATCGACAAAGGCGTCGTCCGAAAAGAAGTCGTCAGGACTGAGTCCCGATTGCACATCTTCACGAGTTTCTTCGCTGATGTCAGATACACCGGTGAGATCTGGGCGAGGCAAAGAATTGCGTGGGGTTTCGACGAATTCAATTGCACTGCAGCCTGTTAAACTAACTAATAATAATCCAAATATCTTTTTCATTTCAATCACCATCACTTCAAGAAGAAAATTAAATCGAGCCTAGCGTAGGCAGCTTTTGTAACATTTCGTCCAGCAAAAATGTCGCTGTAAGTTAGCTTCGCTTCAAAGGGAATTGAAGCTTTCTTCGCTACGAAGGCCGCTAAAGTTGTGTATTTTAAACCTAGAGCATATCGATGTTGAAGAGCATCGGTTTCGGATTCTAGGTTGTCTTTTCGATAGCCCGTAGGCACCGAATAGCTATCAGAAGTTTTGAAGAGGTTTTCATAGGCCGTGCTGACAATAAAACGATTGTATTGGTATGAAGCACCAATCTCAGTTTCTAATTGGTCACCAAGGTTTCTTCGCACGTTTTGAATGGTTCCTGGCACAGTGAGGTTCGGCAATCCGGTCTGACCGTCCCTTAGCAGAGCTTTGTCTTGATTGTTTGGAAGCTGAATCGTGTAGCGAGTTCCCACTCCGAAGATAAAATCTTTTGTTGGCAAATATTCTGTCGCCAACTCAAAAGCCAGATCCCACTGATTGTCACCAGAATTGGAATCCAAAAGATTTCTGATGTTCGCCTTATGAGTGGTCGTTGGAGCACGAAACCCCAAAAGAGTCGTGGCTCGAAATTTCGAGAACTTAAGAGCCTGAATTTTTGCTCCAAGTTCAATATCCCCCATGCCAGTCCAACCGAAGCTTCCAGGAACTACGTATCCATTATCAGTAAAGACTGATTGCGAAAAAGACTCGGAAGTTGGCATGCTCGAAGAAAAGGTATTGAGACCATTTTCAAGAGCACTGTTGCCTTGAACTTTGGCTTGAATCGCTGCCACATTATTTTGAACGTCAGCACTAAAACTCGCGTCAACTCTCATTGTCGTAATGGGAATGATAATTCCAAGAGAAACCTTGGAACTGAGTCCATACTCAGCTGCAATCGTGTTCTTTGTCGCGACCATGCTTGAATCCGGATAAAAATCCGCAAGGATCAGACTATCACCGAGCCCCTCTTCATAGGCATTAAGTCCATTATAGAGCTGAGCGAGGTCTGAATTCAAAGCTGCGAGGTCCTTAGCTGTGAGACTTTTCTCAAGAGCCGACATTGTATTTGAGGCAGTTCCGTCGTCATTGAGTGACTGAGTCAAAGAAGCCGTACGAACTCCCACCCATCTCACACGCCAAATGCCATTAGGCAAAACACTTGCAGATTTTTGAGCGTTTACTGACTGTCCAAAAAACAGAAAACCGGCTAAAATAAATAATGGGTGGGACGGGAATTTTCTTCGCATATTGGCACTCCAAAACTTGGGTCATTTACTATAGTCATTACTATAGTAAATGATCGTCTAGCGCGTTGAGTCATGAAGAGTCCAGAACAAACTAGGGATATATGCTACAAACTATTGATTTTAAATCGAATAATGACTCAAAACTAGCCTTGGTGCTCCTGCACGGATATGGGGCAAATGCCGAGGATTTAGCTCCTCTTGTCCCCATACTAAAGCAGGAGAACGATTGCTGGGGCTACGTGCCTCAAGCGCCTATCTCCCTTCCGGCTCTAGCCGGATTTAACGGTCGCGCGTGGTTTGACCTAGACATGGCGATGCTCGAAAAGCGTAACGCCACACCAGACGCAAATTTATTCGACGAAGCTCATATCAAGCGACTCCAAAGCTGCGTGGACAAACATCTCGTCCCCTTCTTGGAAAACATCGCCAAAGACGGAACTCGCATTTGCCTCGGTGGATTTTCTCAGGGCTCAATGCTCGCCTTAGACCTGCTTTTAAGACATCGCCCCTCTTACCTTCAAACACTAGTTTTGTTTTCGGGCGCATGGCCCTACATCAATCAACCAAAAATTGCGGAAGGCGATACTTGCCCCGTTTTCGTAAGTCATGGAATCAACGACGCCGTATTACCCGTGAAGCATTCACGTAAAATGGTCGATGAATTGCGAAAGCTCGACTTCCAAGTCAGAAGCAATGAATTTTCGGGTGGCCATGAAATTCCACCTCACATCGTGGATCAAGCGATCACCTTTACTTCTTCAACATTTTTTCACTCATAGCAAACGGCAACAGGAACTGAATATTTATTAAAATGGATTTTTACTCTTCACATGACCGGGAAAACAAAAAGAAAACCATATTGGTTTTTGGAAGCGCCCTCACTGGGCTGGTCTTCCTTGGGATTGTCGTCGCATGGGCCATTGTTGACAAACAAATCAAGTTTCCATTTAGAGTCACATCAGAATATCTCGCACCAATCGTCACGAGGCACCTGGACCTTACGGGAGAAGTTCCTACAACACTTGAAATTCCCAAATATCGAAACCTTCAAGAAAATATTCATGTGTCCGTGGGCAACACGCTAGTCGAGGGATACAAAGAAATCATCCAAAAATATTTGAAGCGCTACAAACCAGATTACGGCGCGTTCGCAGTAATGAACGCTGACACAGGCGAGCTATTAGCCATCGAGTCCTTCGTCAAAGATGAAGAAAACTTCAACATGGGCAACCTCGCCATACGATCTCCCTTCCCTGCCGCAAGTATTTCCAAGATTATTACAGCCGCCGCGGCCATCGACGAAGGCAAAGCCTACGCCGAAACGATCATCCCCTACAACGGGAAACGTTCCACACTTTATAAGCGCAACGTGAATAGCGAAAAGGTCAACAAGTGGACGAGACACGTTACACTCAGGCAGGCCTTCGCTCAGTCGATCAATACTGTTTTTGGAAAACTTGGAGCCTTCCACTTGGGTGGCACTGACTTACTCAAATACGCTGAGAACTTCATGTTCAACAAAAACGTTGAAACTGATCTTTTGATTGAAAAATCTAGATTTATCTTGGATCCAAGCAACCGCTGGGACATTGTTGAAAGTGCCGCGGGCTTTACCCACAGAACAATGATGAGCCCTGTTCATGGCGCCATGATAGCCTCTGCGATTCTCAATGAAGGGGAAATGAAGATTCCCTACGTGATTCGGGACATTCGCGATGAAGATGGAATCTACGTTTACCAAGGCCGTCCGAAAGAGCCACACACGGTTCTCGTCCCCTACTCAGCTAGGCAAATGAAGCTCCTCATGGAAGAAACCGTTCTTCATGGAACTTCCAGAAAATACTTCAAAGGCTTCGCGAGGCAATTTGATGAGGTTGAATTTGGAGGCAAAACAGGGTCTCTCGATGGGAAGAACGTCAAAGGCCGCACGGACTGGTTTGTGGGATATGCCGCACACGACG
Source organism: uncultured Bacteriovorax sp. (assembly GCA_964640545.1). GTDB lineage: Bacteria > Bdellovibrionota > UBA2428 > UBA2428 > UBA2428 > JBGSZX01. The sequence goes on from CAZXHL010000051.1 coordinate 10,112, forward strand.
ATTTGAGACTCAGTATTGGGGTCGTCACTGTTCACGACAAATACTGGACTGTAAAATCTTCCTACCTGGCGAGAGTTTTCTTCGAAGACGTCTTTCGTCAGCAATCTAAGTTGACACGAGAGCTCGAAAAGAAGAAAGCTCAGAAACATGCCAAAGCCAATCCGTAGAGATTTTCGCCCCAAAATAGCTCAGAAACGCTGGCCTTGGGGCGTTTTGCTCGCCATCGTTCTTTTCGTCATTGCAGGCTTAGGCACAGGCTACAACTGGGCCTTAGTCCAGAACTACAACAAGATGATTGCTCTTGCGAAGTCCAAGTTCCAATCATCCTCCATTCCGATGGACGCTCAGCCTTGGCTGAATGTTGTATTTGGAAGTCTAGGCTTCCTCATCGTTATCGGAATTTTTATTTTGTTTTTTATTAAGGTGCTTCGAGAAATGAAGCTCAATCAGCTTCAAAAAGAATTTCTTGCCAATGTCACACACGAACTTAAGACACCATTAGCGAGCTTAGAGCTTAGCTCTCAGCTCATCCGCCAAGGCTCCCTCAAAAAAGAAGAAGAAGCAGCTCTATGGGACGCACATCAAAGTGAATTGGATCGACTAAAAGGCGACATCGACAGACTCCTTACAGCATCAAGGCTCGAACAATTCGCAGAGACCCCTCACCTTAGCCAACTCAACCTTGAGACTTGGCTACAAAAACAGATTCAACAATGGGAAATTTTTGCAAAGAACCGTATGGAAATCACGAGAGAAGGCGCAAAGCTAGACCTTGATATCGAAGTCGATCCAAAATTACTCGATCTGATCACCCGCAACATCGTCGACAATGCAAAAAAATTCACCCCGCTAAGTGGTGCAAGATTATTAATCAAGACAGAGCTCGTGCACAGTAAAGAGCCTCCCTACGACGTTTGGACGATCAAGTTTCAAGACAATGGTGTTGGCTTTCAGAGCAGTTCCACAGCCGACATTTTCAAACGCTTCAAACGCCTCAAATCGACATCCCACATTGCAATTCCTGGAGCAGGTCTTGGGATGCATCTCGCACTTTCAGCAGCCAGATCTCTCTCACTCGATCTTCGCGCAGAAAGCCCGGGCCCCGGCAAGGGTGCCACATTCATTCTAGTAGGCAAGAAAGAATATCTTTCAAGCGAGGAATCCACGCCATGAGTGACGGAGTAAAATTCGAGAAAGTTCTTCTCGTAGAGGATGAACGACATCTTGCAACGGCCATGAAAGTAGCCCTCGAAAAACTCAATCTAAGCGTAGACCATTGCACAACTCTCGAAGAAGCTCAGGAAAAATTGATCACGACAGAGTATGACCTCTGCCTTCTCGATCGGATGCTTCCAGACGGTGACGGCATCGACCTCTGTCAGGAGATCAAAGCCACAAGCAATGCTCCAATGATTTTGATTCTCTCAGCAAAAGGAGAGGTTGAAGATCGGATCGAAGGCCTTGATGAAGGCGCGGACGACTACCTTCCCAAACCCTTTAGCTATCAAGAGCTAGAGGCTCGAATCAAGGCTCTGCAAAGACGATTTACAAAAGCGACGATCCTGCCTTTCCGGCCAAAGTCTGGTGCTGAGAGCATCCCTCTATGGAGCAATGACCCGAAAAATTTAAGAGTTTTTGGGCACAAGGGCTGGGTCGAACTCACACAGTTAGAGCACAAATTGCTAACAAAATTTCTAGAGCATCCGGGAAGCGCCCTGAGTAGAGATGCCCTACTTAAAGATGTGTGGGGCTTTCAATGGCTACCGAAAACGAGAACGGTCGACTTTTTTATGAGTCGCATCAGAAGATCCTTCGAGCTTGACCCTGAGAAGCCCAAACATTTCATTACCGTTCGCGGAGTTGGTTATCGCTTTGAGCCATAATACCGACTCAAATCATAAAAAACAAAATTCTTACTGGCCAAGAAGAGATTGCGCCCTAAGATAAAAGGCAAGATGAGTGAGAAAAATTTTGCCTATTTCGACCAGGCCAAACCAAGAATCCTAGGACACCGTGGAGCCTCTGGACTAGCTCCTGAGAACACCCTTCCCTCCTTTGAACTCGCTGCAGCTGTTACCGATTACATCGAAACCGACATGTGGCTCACCATTGACGATGTTCCCGTTTTTTTGCATGACCAGAATTTATTGCGCACTTGCGGAGCCGATGTGGATATTGGCGAGGTGACATTTGAAGAGCTCAAACAGTTTGATGCTGGCTTTACATTCAAAGCCCCAAATCAAACTCATTCTTTTCGCGATCAAGGAATTCTTGTTCCAAGTGTGGAAGAGATTTTCAAAACATTTCCCAATAAGAAGTTCAACATCGAGATCAAGGATGCAAAGCCTCATGCCATTCAAAAACTTCTTGAAGTCGCAGCGAGCGCCAATGCTTTGGATAGAATATTGATCGCAGCAGAAGACGATACAATTATGAAAAACGTGAGAGCCGCTCTTCCTCCCACGATTCCCACCAGTGCTTGCTTCGGGGAAGTCTTTGCTTTCTTGCAGGGTATGCTTGCGGGGAAACTCGCCAGCTACTCTTGCAAGGCTAACGCCTTTCAGATCCCCGACAAATACGAAACTCATGACCTAGGTGATGCCAAAATCATTCAAGCTCTGCATGCCATGGGAATAGAAGCACATTATTGGACAATCAACGACCCCAAGCGAATGCAAGAACTGATTGCCAATGGGGCCGATGGAATCGTTACAGACTTTCCTGGACTCGCTCGGGATTCTTTACTTTCAATATAAGAATCGCCCCACCAGCCACCAAGAGTATTAATAAAGAGCTAATGCCTAGACGGTTGTCACCAGTGTAGAGCGTCACTAGCCCCACCAACGAAGGACCAATCACTGATGCTGCTTTACCTACGAGATTATAAAACCCAAAGAATTCACCCGAATGTTCCTTCGGAATAAGCCGCGTGAATAACGATCGGCTGAGGGCCTGCACACAGCCCTGCACCAAACCAATCAAGGTCGCCATCATCAAAAACTCTTTGACCGTGGTCATCTGAAGAGCCCAGAAAATAACGATGACATAAGCACCGATACCAACAAGAATAGACTTCTTCACATCCCACTTCTGCCCAAGCCATCCGAAGAAGAATCCCGCAGGAAAACCGACGAACTGAACGATGAGTAAAGCTGTGATGAGGTCACCCGTCTGAAACCCAAGACTCACGCCATAGTCCACTGCCATTTTAATGATCGTGTGAACGCCATCAATGTAAAGCCAGTAAGCGAGCATGAAATACAAAACGTTTTTCATGCCAAGGATTTTTTTGACAGTGCCGTTTAACTCTTTTAGAGCGCCTCTGAAAATCTGACCAATAGGTTTGGACTTCTTCTCCATGGGCTCTTTTACAAATTTGAACAATGGCATTGAGAACAAGAACCACCACAGCCCCACACTCACAAAAGCCGCTTTGATGGCTTGAGTTTTGTCTGCAAGTCCGTACGCTTCGGGGTCCTTGAACATGATGACGTTTATAAGAAGAAGTATCCCTCCCCCCAAGTATCCCATCGCATAGCCCGCGCCAGAAATAAAATCTACGTCATCATCTTTCGAAACAAACGGTAGAATAGAATCGTAATACATCACACATACTGAAAAAGCATAGACCGCCACAGCGTATAGAATGGAAGAAGCCAGCCATTGCGATTCACCAACAAGAGCCAGCATGGCGGTTAGCAAGGCACCTGCGAGAGTCGCCACAAACAAGAATTTCTTTTTGGCTCCAGCTTCATCGGCTAGCGCACCAAGAAACGGTGCGGATATGACGATAAAGATGCTTGCGATGGAGTTTGTCAATCCTAAGCGGCTAGTGCTGACGGCGGCATCAACACCCGCGTTCCAATAGCTTTTGTAAAACAGCGGAAAAAATCCTGCCATGATAGAGGTCGAAAATGCGCTATTGGCCCAATCATAAAGGGCCCATGAGAAAACTTCTTTTTTGAATAATTTTTTGAACATGACGACTTAGTCGTAGCTTATCAGGGAGCTAGAATTGATACGAGCTATAGACCATAATTCTTGAAAAATAATTATCGAAATACCCTGACACATAAGCGAAGCTATAATCAGCTCCAACCTTCCAGTCTTGATTCGGTATCCTATACTTTAACCCGACACCACCAGAAGCCATAAAATCAAACCCGTGTGCGGTCTCAGTATAGCCATCAACCGTGCGAGCGCTGCTTGAATTCCAATACGCAGCCCCGAGTCCTGGTTGAACGTAGAATATAATCTCTCCGACTTGCTTCGTGAATAGCATGAGAATTTCTGTAGGAACAATCCAGAGCCTATTTCGCCGAGAGGTCTCGTCTTTGGTGTGATGACTAGCATTGAGCCTCACCTGGACCTGTAATTTTTCGTCGATTTCTTGGGTTCCCATGAGTCCGAAGGCAAATCCGCTCCCCGCAAGAGTCGCGAGGTCTTTGTGGGTGAAGGCCCAGCCTGTCGTAAATCCAAGCTCAGGTTTCTTTTTGAAGAAGCGCCAATATTTGACCTCAGGGGCATCCGCCGTAGGAACGGGAGGCTCCCCCTCTGACTCTTTCGGAATCTCATCAAGTTTTTGAACCGTGACTTCGGTTTTAGATTCTTTATTTTTCTTCGCCTCTTCTTCAGACTTGCGAAGGTCTTTGATCACTGTCGTTGAGATGGTCACAGGAGCTAGCGCACCGCTCATTTCCGTGTTTTCTGGCTCATCTTGAGTGAGACGATTCACTTCTTTCATGGCCTCACTATCACCAAGTGCGTCTTCTTTAGTCTGTTTTTGTCTTGGAGGAAGTTTAGAGTTGTTTTTGGCTGCATAAGCAGTGGCGCACACACAAAGCAAAGCCACTAGTCCTGTGAAATAGCGAGCTCTGGAATATCTCTTAGTAGTCATTATGGAGCCACCGCCTTGAATTTAATTTCACTGCTTGTGGGCACCACATTACCCGCCCCATCATCGGCATACACCCGCCAGTAGTAATCCGTGTTCTCAAGCAGGTCTGGAAATGTAGACTTCACAGAAGGTCTCGGACTCACTTGCAAGGCATCGATCAAAGCCTGATTCCCACACGCTGCTGTGAGGATAAAGAGGAGAAAGACGAGGATCGCGCCACTTGGAGCTTTGCGTCTGACTTGAGGCGCGAATTGAATGATGTGAGTGGCCGTCCGGCGCTTCTTGCGTCGACCGAATTTGAAGAGCGCCATCATCGACAAGATGGCCAGAGCTAGAGGCCAGCTGACTTTTGCAACACCTGAACCGGGCACAAGGGAGTCGTCATCAACGGACACGCACTTCGCAATATCTTCCCCATCAGCGCGCACACAAAGTTGATACGTTAGGTTGTTGCCTTCTCGATCATAGGCATGTTCCCAAAGAAAATTTTCATCTGTGGCGAAGTTTGCATTCGTAAGCGGATAACGTTGAGTCGGCTCGCTAGGCGCCGTGCTCGCTGAGGTGCCGTCGTTGTCGGAGTTGTTGACGGTGAGATCATATTCAATCCCCAGTGAAACTACAGTCCCTACTCGAGCCGTAACTTCGAAATTCAGAATTTCAGCGACACTGCCATCCTGAGTCTCATCATCAACGCCCTTAATAATCAGTATTTTTTCAGAGCTAGCAGAAGTAAGCGTGAACTTATTCCCTATGAGAGCACTACCGTCGTCTGACAATACAACCACTTCAGCGAAGGACTTGTCTCCAGCAACTGTGATCTCAACATTGTCTCCCCCCGCAATCGTGCCATCAACACCAACACGAATAACTTGGGTCGTTCCCGCCTCGGAAGTCGTACCCGTTAAGGTTTGCGGAGTCGTACCAATATCAGTTCCCGAAAAATTACGAATCGTAATCGCATCAGCTTGCGCAGCGTTCGAAAATGCCCCACAAGCAAAAATTCCAGCATAAACAAAAGCAGATAAAAATCTAAAATCTCGTCTCACAATAGGAGTATTTTATCAGGGAACAACCCTATGTAAGTATGTCAGCTCTTTGATCGTGTCAGGAATCGAACGATATCAGAGGGGAACTTCGGACCGGAGTATATCCATCCCGTATAAATCTGAATCAAATCAGCGCCCGCACTGAGTCGAAGCTCAGCCTCTTCCGGTGTCAAAATTCCACCGACACTTATAATAGTTTTCTGAGTCGCGGTTCTCGCATAGCGAAGAGCGCGCAAAGAGTAATCACGCACGGGTTGCCCGCTCCATCCTCCGGTAAAACCTTTGTGTGTTCCGCCCCAAGTATTGGTGAGCACATAACCCGAGATTCCCCAGTTTTCTGTGGCCTCAATCGTATCTTTAAGTTGTTCGGTGCCTAACTCGGGTGCGAGTTTCAAAAACACGGGAAGATCATTTTTACCTTTGTCTTTAAGCGCTTCCTTCACAGATTTCACAATCGCCTCAAGCGCCTCGAGCCCTTGCAAGTCCCGAAGTCCTGGAGTGTTGGGGCTGCTTACATTGATTACGATGTAATCCGCAAGCTCCGCAAATTTCTCCGCACAAAAGCCATAATCCTGTGCCGAATCGGCAGCAGAGGTGTCTTTGTTTTTTCCAATGTTCACACCTATTCTCAAATTCGTATTTGGATTCTTGGCTCGGAACTTCGAGATTCTCTCCGCGACCCGATCTGCTCCTTCGTTATTGAAGCCCATCCGGTTAAATAGGGCCAATCGATCTGGCTTACGAAAGAGTCTTGGCCTTTCATTTCCAGACTGTGGTCTCGGTGTGACAGTCCCAACTTCAATCGCCGCAAAGCCAAGCGCCTGAATCACATTAAGCATCTCAGCATTTTTATCAAAGCCAGCTGCTAGCCCCAAAGCATGTTGGAAATCGAGACCTGAAGTATGGACATTAAGTGCTTTGAATTCATCTTTTGAGAGCATCTTCTTCTGAGAAGGTGTCCCGGTCAGCCAGCGGAGCAAAAATCCAAAGACTCCCAGAATGCGAACGGATCTAACGGTCAGCTTATGAGCCTTCTCCGCATCCAGACTAAAAAGCCACTTTTTGATCAACGACCACACCCTCCTATTTTTAAGATGAGAGCGAGGTGAAAGCAAGCCCGCCAGCCAAAGACTTCCGCTTCTAGACTTTACAGCTATCCACTCCCCAGCTATGACCGCTCACACACATGGAGCCTTCCGTATTTTGGCATTTGAGCGCAAAACTAGCGCCACTATTCTTGTTCGTGATCTTCGGATACTTCGCCGGCCGAAAGCTGGGCGTCAGCCGCGATTCCATTGCTCCTTTGATGATTTACATTTTTTCTCCTCTCACGATTTTTCCCGGCGTTATTAACGCCAAACTAAGCCCTGAGCTCATAGCCCTTCCCTTCATCTACATCGCGCTTTGCGGAGTGATCTGCTGGATCAGCTGGATGCTTGGCGGACTTTTCTTCAAATCGCCAGCGCGTAATATTCTCGCTTACGCAGGCGGCAACGCGAACTCTGGTTATTTCGGATTTCCTGCGGCCATCGCCTTGCTAGGTCCAGACTCTTTCCCCATTATCGTTATGATCGCATTTGGTTTTGTGATTTTTGAGTCCACTTTCGGCGTCTACATCACAGCCCGAAGTCACTACACACCCATGGACAGCGTGCGCAGACTTTTGCGTCTGCCTGTGCTTTATGTTTTTGCAATTGGGCTACTTCTCAATTTTTCTGGACTCAGGCTCGAGGGCGAGAATTTTGAATTT
>CAZXHL010000052.1:0-17274 GCA_964640545.1 uncultured Bacteriovorax sp.
CTTCCAACCGCTCTCAAAATCACAGATTTTCGCTCAAACGGTACTTCAGGGTTTTCGCCAAGTATTAAGACTTCTTTTTTGATAGGCACGCCCCTCACTTTAGCGGCGTTTCCCTTATGATGCGAGCCGCTTTGGGCCAAGCTTTAGGAGTTGTCATAGTGGGGATTGAGTTCTATGTTACATAGCAAATGTCAGAGAAAAAAATTATTGGTGTGCTAACTGGAGGGGGCGATTGCCCCGGCTTAAATGCGGTCATTCGTGCCGTTGCCAAAAGAGGACTTTACTACGGCTATGATGTCATCGGTTTTAAGTCAGGCTGGAAAGGCCTCATCGAACGCGACTTCGTCATTCTTGACCATGCCGACGTGAGTGGACTCGTTCACCAAGGCGGAACTTTCTTAGGCACCTCTCGCACCAACGTTTTGAAAGACGAAGAGACCATTCAGAAAACCTTTGATTCCTACAGAGCCCTAAACCTGCACGGCCTCGTAGCCGTCGGAGGTGAAGGCACGCTCACAGTATCAGAGAAACTTCACCAAAAAGGCATGAGACTTGTTGGCGCCCCAAAAACTATTGATAACGATATCAGCTCAACTGATGTCACGGTCGGCTTCAACACAGCCGTCGAAATTGCTACTGAAGCTATCGACAGACTCAGAACTACAGCTGAATCCCATAGAAGAATTATGGTCGTAGAAGTCATGGGACGACACGCAGGCTGGATTGCGACTTACGCTGGCATAGCCGGCGGCGCAGATGCCGTTCTTGTTCCTGAGCATTCTATGTCCGTCGAAGATTTAGTTGAGTCTTTGGAAAAACGACTCAGCCGTGGAAAGCGCTATTCAATTGTTGTCGTCGCCGAAGGTGCCAAGCTCAAACACAAAGGCGAAGAAACTTTTATCGCCAAAGACCGCACAGATGCTTTTGGTCGGCCACAGCTTGGAGGCATTGGCCAAGCTCTTTCCAACATGCTCGAAGACGTTCTTGGTATTGAGTGCCGCGTTACTGTCCTGGGCCACGTCCAAAGAGGCGGAAGCCCCACGGCCTATGACCGTGTTGTTGGAACCAGACTCGGAAGCCACGCTGTAGACCTACTACACGCTGGTAAGTGGGGTCAGATGGCAGCCATGGACGGAGCTAAAGTCGTAGGCAAACCACTCTCTGAAGCGACTGGAAAACTCAAAACCGTAGATAACGAGCTTTGGGACCTGGCAAAGAGCTTTTTTGGCTAATTGCCGACAAGAACTACTCCTCAAACCCATATATTCGAATACTTACAAAAAACAAAGGATTCGACGCGCCACAGCAAAAACCTGTACTCTGCAGCCGTGCGCATGTTTAGACCTCTATTTTTCCTCCTGGCTCTCTTTAGCCTCACGGTCTTCGGAAATGATCCATGCGTAAAAGCCCTCGTCTCCGTTGTCGGCCCCGAAAGTTTTCAAGCTGCCCAACACAAGCGCGACCTCCGAGAAATTGAAGAACTCAAACTTGGAACCTACAACACCTACAACCTCTTGCGATCTGCAGATGGAAACTATCAAAAACCCGTTCACAAACAGGAAGGTCTAGCTCGCCCAATCCTAAAGAACGATCTCGACATCATTATTGTTGAAGAAGTGAATGACCTGGCCGAGATGAGAGAGTTTGCAAGACTAAGACTAAATGATCTCTACGAACCGCTTCTAGCTGACTCTAATGACCAGCGCGGAATTAAAGTGGGCTATTTCGTTAAAAGAGATCTGCCTTTTCGTGTCGAACTCACAACGAGCAAAGATGTTGAAGCTGTGGACCCGGTAACAGGTCAGAATAGAAAAGTCTTTTCGAGAGATCTTCTCGGACTTCGAATTTGGGCCACGAAGCAAGACAACAACGATGAACCTTTGATTAGTTTTTTTGGAACTCACTTCAAATCAAAACGTGATCGCAATGGTGATCCTGAGAGCAGAATCCTTCGTGGACTTCAAAATGAAGTGTCTGAATTGATTGTGCGAAAAGAAATGGAGACGAACCCTCGCAGTATTGTGGTGGTAGGCGGTGACTTCAACGGCGACGTACGTCATGAAGCTGAATTTGCTCCACTCAAAACCATTCTTGAAGATGTCTTCGACAACATCAGACCCGAGATGTCAGATGCAGATCGGATTACTCACAGCTTCCACCAGAATGGCAGAGCGGCGGTTTATAGCCAGATCGACGCCTTCCTGATGTCACCATCGGGACGCCCTTACCTAAAAGATGCTTTTGTTCATCGATACGTCGACGCTGAAGGAAACACCAAGCCCCTCCCCACAACTTGGGAGGAACGAAACGCCAATCCTTCAGACCATTTTCCCGTAATTTTTAAATTTGATTTCAGAAAGCTCCTGGAAGATCGAGACGTTCTTTCTCCAGGAATTTCTCTGTTCCACATAAGATCACTTCAGGCTCCAGGGAGACCTGAAACTGATCCATTACCTCTTGTTGCATAAGTGCAATTAAAGCCTTCACATCTTCAGCAGTAGCATGATCCACATTCAAAATAAAATTGGCGTGCTGATCTGAAATCATCGCACCACCGATGCGATGCCCCTTAAGGCCACTCGCCTCAATTAAGCGCCCAGCCCCCTTTGCCGAGTTTTCTGGATTTTTAAACACACTTCCACAGTTGGGAAAGTTTAAAGGCTGCCTAGATCCGCGGTATGAAAGAATCATACTCACAAGAGAATAAGAACTCTGAATATTCTTAGACTTTGAAAGTTCAATATCTACACTAAGAACTATAGCTCCACTTTCAAAAACTTTATTGCCGTGCCCCCGGTACTTGAAATTCATTTCAGCAGCACTTAACTCAAACACTCCCCGCCCCGCCGACCAAAACCGGACCGACTTCACCACATCTTCGTATGAGCCCCAACGAGTTCCGGCATTCATATAGATACCTCCGCCCAGGCTACCGGGGATCCCCGATGAGAACTCTAAACCTTCATAGCCATTCTCGAGAGACCAATCCAGAAGGTGCGCTTTCAGGACAAAGGAGGGAACTCGAATGACAGCACGGTCTGCCTCTTCAGCTATAACTCGAATTTGCTTCTTAGCTGCCTGAGACGCGACGTGGACTACCAGAGCACGGAATCCGCCATCTTGAACTAATAGGTTGGTTCCGCTGCCAATGAGAAAACGAGGAAGAGAATTCTTATGGCAATAATCTAAGACTGAAATCAGTTCGGCCTCATCAACAGGCTCTACGAACAAATCCGCAGGCCCCCCAATTTGAAAAGAAACCTTCTCCCTAAGAAGTTGCCCCTTTATCAGTCCATTTTCTAACTTTGGAAAATGACCCAAACTATTTCTCCAAAAGAGGCTCTATGACCTTTGACACATTTCCTGCACCTAAAACCAACAAAGGCCTGAGATCGTCTTGAGGCAAGGACTTCACCCGTTCGATTACCCTGTCAAAATCTTCAAGATACTCAGCCTCGACATGCTTGATGTGTCTTGCAAAATTTTGCTTGTCGACTTCATCTGCCCAGATCTCCCGGACCTCAGAGGCCGCATAAATTGGCAGAACAAAAACTTTCTCCGCCCCCTTAAAACACTCACCAAACTCCTCCCACAACTCTCTCGTGCGAGAAAATCGATGTGGTTGAAAAATAACATAAGGCTTTTTGGAATAAGCCACAGAACACGCCTGTAAAGTGGCAACGATTTCTGTGGGGTGATGTGCATAGTCTTCAATAAGCACTCCCCCCTTCCACTGGCCGCGTTTCTCAAAACGTCTTCTTACTCCAGAAAACCCGAGCAGAGCCTTAGCTATAGACTCTTCTTCCACACCAAGCTCAAGAGCCATAATGGCCGCAGCGCTGGAGTTTAAGATATTATGCCTACCCGGAACAGATAACTGAATTTCAAAAACAGAAGAGCTATCCAAAACTTTTCCATCTAAATATTCTTTTTTATGAACCTTAAAAGAAGGCGTTGCAGAGTCTTCAAGAAGCTCAACCCAGTAGTCGGGCTTTTGCGTGACATCAAAACCATAGGTCACAAAAGGCTTGTTAACCGTCTTTAAAACTTCTCGAACATTGGGACAGTCGCTACACAAAACGGCCTTTCCGTAGAACGGAAGGCGATCAAGAAATTCCTCAAAAGCTCGAAGAGTCGCCTCGAAACTTCCGTAATGGTTTAGGTGTTCTTTATCAATATTGGTAACGATCGCGAGTTCGGGAGCCAAGCGATTAAAGGACCCATCACTCTCATCAGCCTCTGCGACAAGCCACTGTCCCTCACCCCAAGTCGCATTAGAACCAATCGCATCGAATTTTCCGCCAATGATGACCGCCGGATCGAGACCAGCTTCTCTAAGAATCAAAGAAAGAAGTCCCGTGGTTGTCGTTTTACCATGGCTTCCCGCCACGGCAATACCGCGACGAAGCCTCATCAACTCAGCTAACATTTCAGCTCTTCGAATAAGGGGTATTTTGTTCTTGCGAGCAAACAGAAGTTCTGGATTTTCCCAATTTACAGCGGTGGAATAAACAACAACATCAGGTCTAGAATCCTTTAAGATCTTGTCGTCGTGCCCCTTTTGAATGATCGCGCCAAGAGACAAAAGCTTCTCAGTCGTTTCACTTTCATTGAGATCACTCCCGCTAACCGAGTGCCCTGAAAGGCACAAAATCTCGGCAAGCCCGGACATCCCGACCCCACCAATACCTACAAAATGAACTTTACGGCTCTTGTCTATTATCGACATAAACTACTGATGTACTCCAGTTAGGAGAGACTCTCAAATTAGGTTTTTTGCCATAGAATGAAGGCTTTCGGCAGCCTCCGGTCGTGCCCATTTAGCGAATTCGACTGACATGGACCTACGGTGTTCAGAGGCATCCGCGACTTGAGTCAAAGTCAGAATTTTATCCGCCAATTGTGCCTCAAAATCTGCAGCCATTTGATCCACCAGATCAGCAGCACCCGAATCACGGAGCATCTGAGCATTTACCATTTGGTGATTGTCCGCAGCATGGGGGAACGGCACAAAAATCGTAGGCATCCCAACAGCAGCTAGTTCCGCAACGGTAAGAGCTCCTGCTCTTGCCACAACGAGATCGGCTGATTGATAGGCTGCCGCCATGTCATCTATGAAGGACACAAGCTCTACTTCGTCTCCTAAACCCAAGTTCTTTTTTAGAACTTTAGCATACTCCATATGGGCAGCCCCAACCTGGATCTTTACCATCAGACCAAGAGAGGCAAAGTCATGGTGTTTAGCAACTTTCAGCATGGCTTCGGTCAATGGTTTTGCCCCCTGAGAACCACCCAGCACTAGAATGAATTGTCCTCGATCGCGAACCGTCACGGCGGACATGCTCTTTCTCACCGGCACTCCCGACTCGAAAACTTTGCACTTAAATTTTACGCTTGCGTCTGATCCTGGAGTAGCCACCGCAAACCGGGCCCATCTTGAGGCAACTCGATTTGCCAATCCAGCTCGAATGTTTGGTTCCATCAATACGATCGGCACCTTGCGCAAAGCCGCCGTAATCACGACAGGCAACGACACATACCCTCCAACACTAATGAGCAAATCCGCCCTTGGAGAAAAGAATGATGTCACAAAAAACTTGAGGGTTCCAAACGCTAGAAAGATGAGACCAAAAAGCTTCGATACAGCCCCCCCGCCCTTCCACTTGCCAGAACTCACATAACTAAGTGGAAAGCCATGGGCCGGAATCAGCTTCGATTCGAGTCGATCTCGACTTCCAAAAAATTCGAATTCATAGTCCCCAGATTTTTGAAAGTATTCCGCGACACTCAAGCCCGGAAAAATATGTCCGCCAGTTCCGGCAGCCACAATCCAAATCTTCTTTGATGTCATAACTAAGACACTTCCTTCGACTGCCTAGCCACTGCGAGAATCAACCCGCAAGCAAAGAAAGTCATAATCAAAGAAGAACCGCCATGAGAAATAAAGGGCAAAGGCAATCCTTTTGTGGGGAGTAGCCCCATTACAACTCCAAGATTAAGAGAGGCCTGAAGACCTATTAACGTCGTACACCCAGCCGCCAACAAATAGCCTGAACGATCCGGCGCTTTGAGAGCAACGCGGTACCCGCGCAAAGTTAGAACAAAAAAAGCTCCGATTAACAAAGTGACCGCAAAGAAACCCAGCTCTTCTCCCACGACAGCAGCAATGAAATCTGTGTGTACCTCTGGGAGATAATGCAACTTTTCTTGACCGTTGCCCAGACCTTGCCCCCAAGCCCCACCCGAGAAAAACGCGGTAAAAGACTGGACGATCTGGTAGCTGGTGTTTTGAGGGTCAGCCCAAGGATCTAGGAATGCCAGCAAGCGACGTTTTCTGTAGCTAGCTCCCATCACCAAACTCAATGCGACCGGCGCAAGCACCAACACACTTCCAATAAGATATGCGATTCGACCACCCGCAAGGAAAATCATCACTCCGCAAATCGTAACTAAAACTACAGCGTTTCCAAAATCGGGCTGCATCATAAGCAAGCCCGCAAGGACTCCAGCCACAATCCCCATAGGAAGAAGGCCATAAGCAAAACTTTTCACGTTGTCGCCCTTTCTCACCAACGCCCATGCCATGTAAATGATACATGCTAGTTTTGCGAACTCTGCGGGCTGAAAACGAAACCCAGCAAGCCCAATCCACCTAGTGGCGCCGCCGACCTTCATTCCAATGCCGGGCACTTGGACCAAAACCAAACTCAAAATAGCAAAACCAAGCAGGTATCCACCCGAGCGAATCCATCGATGATAATCCGTAGCGACGGCGACGCCCATGCAGAAGAAACCCGCGACGACAAACGCTAACTGACGGCGAAAGTAAAACCAAGAGTCTTGATATTTGTCGAAGGAAATAATACTTGAGGCCGAATAGACCATCACAAGCCCAAAAAGAGACAACGCAACGACAATCGCAAAGAAGAGCCTGTCGTTGATTACAAATTTTCCCGTCATATCCTTTACTTAGTATATCGCTAATTGGTCTTTTTCCTAGATATAGCAAATCAAAAAACCGGCAAGTCGCCACCATAATAAGCTCAAAATACAGTGAGGTTCCGTATACAGCTAAGTTAAACTGTTATTCATCATTTTTCAGAAATGATTCGATTTGATCATAAAAGAATTTCAAATCCATCGCAGGGACCCTGTCCTTATAGAACTTCCGGTCCTCTTCCTTGTCTGAAGAAGCCATCATGCCAAGAGCACCACCAGACAACCCCACAATCCAAAACCGCCAAGTCCCGGCATAGTGTCTTCTCATCAACTGTCCGAGCCTGAATTGATGCGCAGGCATCACCTCTCGAAGAAACTGATCTTTGGGCAGGTGTGCATTCTCCAATGCCGCAATCGTCGCGTCTCTCACCAAGTTATGAACTCGCGCCGTTCGCCGAGGGCCGTAATTCTGAGGGTTCATTTTCTCCAAGGCACTTGCGTTTGCCAGAGCCTCGTTTGCAGCATCTGCTTCGGGCTTGAGTTTAGCCAGCAATTTCTGTCTCTCCACTAGAGGCATTCGACTAGCGGCTTCCCACTGCGCCCCCATAGCACGAGCCTCCATATTGAACTTACCTAGTGGAGTGGCCGGTGTTGGTAAAGCCATTAGCGCTTCTTTACTGCGAAGAAAAGTCCATGCCATCGAAGCAGGTTTAGTATTTCGTTGAATTGCCTGTTCCAACAATCGAAGCGATACGAACGATTCACTGGTTTCATCTAGTTCGCCGCTAGCTTTTCCTATTCGGTTTAGAAAAGGAGTGTAATGTGGCCCTGCATATTTAGCCAACAAAGCCCCGGCGGTTCTCGAATAAAGCGAATCTCCACCCCCTTCATCAAACTGAGTTTTCAAAACACGCGTTCTCTGTTTTTCAGTAATCATATTCAGCCGTGCATCCGCCATCAGAGCGAAAAACTGAATTTGCTTTTCCTGGTCGCTCATATCTTTTGCATCAAAAATGGCCCGAGCATCTTCTTCCAGCGACTCCGACAAATCCCACTCTTTTCGTGCCTCCCGGCTTAGTCGTAGCTCTACAGGCGTTAGCTCTTTTGCCTTGAGATGTGATTCAGCATCGGGAAGGAGGAAGCTATTCGTGTCGGAATCGTATACAAATTCAAGCTGTTTCATGAGCTCGTCACAAGTTCTAGCGGCCCAACTAATAGGACTCCAAAGCAATAGAACTAGCAGCAAGAATGACATTATGTTCTTTTCGGCCAACACTCTGTATGCTGTGAGCCCTTAACACGAAGTTCACAAAAAACCCCACCTTCATTTCTGAGGGCGGGGTTTCATTCATATATTTTTAAAAAAAGCTAAGGCAAAAACAAAACTACAATACGTTTGCACGGCGAGGCATGGCAATTTGCTCGATCAGACCTCGGTAGTATTCACCTTTTTCATGGTGATCCGTAAACTGATCTTCAGGAGAACACGCGGGACTCAAAAGCACCACATCACCGCCGCGAGACTTTTGGTAAGCCACGATCACAGCTTCTTCGATAGTTCCCACAAGGAAAGTCTCTGTGAAATCGCCAATCGCGCGGTTGATTTTCTCCTTGGCTTCACCAACCAAAATCAAGTTTTTCACGCGCTGACGAATGTGAGGAATCAAAGAAGAATAATCAACATTCTTATCACGGCCACCAGCAATCATAATCACAGGCTCGTTAAATGCCTGCAAACTTCTCATGGTCGCATTAGGACTAGAAGCACAAGAATCATCATAAAACGCAACGGAGTTTAATTTCTTCACAAACTCTAAGCGGTGCGGAAGTCCACGAAGGTCCACAAGCACTTCCTGAATCATGCGAGGCTCAACACCGAGCTGAATCGCGGCCAATGTTGCAGCAAGAGCGTTCTCTTTATTTTGAGTTCCACGCATGCGGAAGTTTTTCAAATCAAAAGTGATTACAGGGGCATCAAGCTCAGGCAAACGGCGAATGTTCATTTCATTGCGCGCCACCCATCCACCAGCCATGTGATCAGGGAACCCTTGAGATGAGTAATAAAGAATTTTTCCAGGAACGTTAGTGATCATCTGCTGAACAGCCGTATCAAGACCATTCAAAATCAAAATCGTTTCATCGGTCGCATTCTTGAAAACTTCGCGATTTGCAGAGAAATAAGTTTCGATGTTTGGATACTTATCTAAGTGATCTTCAGAAAAGTTTGTGAAGAGAATCATCTTCGGAGCAAAAGAGCTTGTTCCTTCTAATTGGAAAGAAGTTGAAACAGCGATCAAATGATCGGCCTGCTCTTGGCTATTCAAGTATTTTGCCATTGGCTGAGACACGTTTGAAAAAACTTTCTTACCGGCTTTTTTGAGCATGTTCTCAAGCAAATGGGCTGTTGTAGATTTTCCGTTAGTTCCAGCAACCGCAATCACAGGGACTTCAGAGTAAAGAGAAACAAATTCGATTTCAGTAACAACACGAGCGCCAGACGTTCTTGCAAGTTCAAGCACAGGGAGGTCCAAAGGAATTCCCGATGCCACGATGACGTAAGTCGCATTCTCAAAAGTTTTAGGGTTGTAATCACCACACTCGAGGTTGAATTTGGATACATCCAATTCTGCATCGATTAATGCGCGTGCTTTTTCACAAGCGACGGCGTCTGCCAAGGTCACTTCTGCACCTTGATTGACTAAATAACGAACGAGTTCGATCCCACTTGGATTGATTCCGATGACGACGGCTCTATTGCCCTTTAAACCTAATGATGCTGACATGCTTATTCTGTACTCCTATTCTCAGTAAAAATTCTGAGGTGGTTTTCTTAGCGGAGTTTTAGAGTGCTTAGCGCTACCAGCGCAAGCAAAAACGACACGATCCAGAAGCGAACGATCACTTTTGGCTCAGGCCACCCCAAAAGTTCGAAGTGGTGATGCAAAGGAGCCATTTTAAAGACGCGCCGCCCCGTAAGTTTGAACGATAAAACCTGGATAATCACCGAAAGAGTTTCCATAACAAAAACCCCTCCCAAGATCACAAGAAGGATCTCATGTTTAGTAGCAACCGCCAGCGCGCCAATTGCGCCACCTAGAGCCAAAGCTCCCACATCCCCCATAAAAATCTGCGCGGGATAAGTATTAAACCAGAGAAAACCAACACCCGCCGCCATTAACGCGGCGCAAAAAACAGCTAGCTCTCCAGTTCGAGGGATATGTGGAACCTGAAGGTATTCGGCAAAAACAGCATTTCCACCCAAATACGCCAAAACAAAAAAAGTTCCCACGCTGACAATACTGGGGCCGATCGCGAGCCCATCCAAACCATCAGTAAGATTCACAGCATTTGAAGTTCCGACCATCACAAGAACAGAAAGAGCCAAATACCAAGGCCCCAGCTCGACGGAGAAGTTTTTGAAAAAAGGAAAAAATAATTGCCCAGAAATTGGACTGCTAAACTGCACAACATAGAACCCCCACGCCACAAATAGCGCAGACAAAACCTGCAAACGCATCTTCCAACGAGAGGCCAAACCTTTGGGATCTTTGTAGAGAACTTTTTTGGCATCGTCGAGCAAACCAATGGCTCCATAGGCCCAAGTAATACCTAGCAATAACCAAATATAAGGATTGGAAAGATCCGCCCAAAGCAAGCAGCCGAGTGAAAGCCCCATCAAAATAAGAACTCCGCCCATTGTAGGAGTTCCCTGCTTCTTTAGGTGAGTTTCTGGGCCGTCATCGCGAACAGCCTGCCCGTATTGCTTGCGCTGGATATAACGAATGAAGGGCTTGCCCATAAGCAAAACAAAAAGCAACGCCGTTAATGCGGCCATTCCGGAACGGAACGTGATGTATCGGAAAACGTTAAAGGCAGAAAGGGAGTCTTGGAATGAAATCAATAACCAATAAAGCATAGGGGGTAACCTACACGAATCTTAGCTGAGCCCACCCGTTAACTCAAATTTCTAGAGACTTTCACATGGAATGGTTTCAGTCTTGGAGGCTTCTTCAGCCTCAGCCCAACCCTGTTCAAAGGCTGCCTTAAGTGCTGGCTGTTCAGCTGGGTCCTGCTGATCCATCATGTCTTCGATGTCCTGCTCCCAGCTAACATCACCACAAAACTTCTGAACGAAAGAAGCTCCACCCAAAGTTTTGAAGAGCTCACGATTAGCCTCTCCAGCCAACTGGATACCTTCTTCAGCCAACTCCTCCCCAAGAACGCCTGGATCTCCATCCTCATCCGAAAAGGAATCACTAGAATAACTATAACCCTCGCCATCTTCGATGGCCTCTAGTTCAGCCGAAAGATCTTCTGTCGCAAGTCCCGCATCTTTGCTTGCATTAAATCGCCCCCAAAACCCAGCGACAGCTAACAAAATAAATATAGCAACAGCAATTTTTGTTTTCATTTCTTATCTCCTAAAAATTTAGAACGGTAAGCGACCCAAGGCACGCCAATCAACATTCCCCATGAATTCAAAAGCAAACAAGTGAACAACACAAAACTGGTGACCCACCACCACTTCAATCCAACGTTCTCACGTGATTTAGCTCGGAATTGCACAAGCCTATAAACAACCAAAAAAAGAAGCCCCAGACTAGGACCCAAAATCCAGGCCCAAGAAGGCAAAACACCAAACAAAAAGCGAATGAACGATTCCCACAACTGGAAACAAAACACTGCCGAAAGAGCGAAGATCAATGCCGAATATCGCTTGTTGGGTGTATTCTTCTTCTGACCCCAGCGAATGAACTCCCTAACACTGCCCGGCTGCATGCCTAACTTCGCCCGATACTGAAGCTCAACCAGAAAAGCCACTAGAGCAAAAAGTAGAGCTAAATAAATATGAAGGGCATCTAACATAATTTTAAGATCTCCAAGCAGCTTGCTGGACTCTTCCTACAAATTGAAGGCTCTCTTCAATTCATCAACTTTATCTATAGCCTCCCAAGTAAAGTCCACATCTTCCCTGCCAAAATGGCCGTAGCAAGTAGTCTTTGAATAAATAGGCCTCTTAAGCTTCAGCGCATCTACTAGTTGCCCCGGCCTCGTTGGAAACAGTTCTTTTACGACGGCTTCCAACTTTTCCAAATCTACCTTTGCCGTTCCAAAGTCCTCAACCAACAAACTAACAGGTTCGGAAACTCCAATGGCATAAGCCAATTGAACCTGCATTCGATCCGCCAACCCTGCCGCAACAATATTTTTCGCTATATACCGCGCAAGATAAGCCGCAGAACGATCCACCTTAGAGGGATCTTTACCACTAAAAGCACCTCCACCATGAGGAGCCATTCCACCGTAAGTATCAACAATAATTTTTCTTCCCGTTAAACCACAATCACCATGCGGGCCGCCAATCACGAATCGGCCAGTGGGGTTGATGTACATTCTCGGAGCTTCAGTCATCCACTCTTGGGGAATGATCTTAGCGAACAACTTTTCTTTTACATCAGCAACAATCTGTTCTTGCGAAACCTCAGGCGTATGCTGAGTGGAAAGCACCAACGTATGCACTCGCTTCGGTTGTTGATCTTCATATTCTAAAGTGATCTGAGCTTTTGCGTCTGGCCTAGCCCACGGGAGCTCCCCACTCTTTCGAAGACGCGCAATCTCTCTTGTTAACTTGTGAGAGTAGGCAATAGGGGCCGGCATCAACTCTGGCGTTTCACGACAAGCATAACCGAACATCATGCCTTGATCTCCAGCACCTAGCTCATCCGCCCTCTCCACACCCTGCCGAATATCAGAGCTTTGCTCATGAAGATGGTTTTCAATTCGACAAGTTTTGGCGTTGAAGCCAAGGTCGGCATGATTGTATCCAATCTCAGCGACCGTTTTTCTAACGATGCTGTCAACGTCGATGGTTTTTGTGGAATTTGTCTTAATTTCGCCAGCCACAACAACAAGATCTGTCGTGACCAAGGTTTCACAGGCGACTTTTGAATCAGGATCCTCCGAGAGGTACGCATCCAATACGGCGTCGCTGATGGAATCAGCCACTTTGTCGGGGTGCCCCTCCGTTACAGATTCAGAGCTAAAAAAATAATTTCTAGATAGACGAGTGATTTCGCTCATTTGAAAAACTTATAGATCTCATTGCCCACAATGGCAATGAGATCTACGTCTGTAAACACCGGATTCTGCAGCTTTAAAAGCCCTATTCTTCGATTTCTTCGACGATTTCGTTAGTCCCGCCATGATGCGGTTTTGCCGAATGATCTGTCATTCGCTCTTTATGTCGACGAGTCTGACGGACAAGCTTGTCCGTCAGATCGTCGATAGCGGCATACATACTGGAGTTACGCGCCTCAGCCTTGGCTTCAAAGTCCCCGGAAACCACGTGCGCCTGAGCGATATGATCGTTTTTTTCTGTTTCAAACACAAAATCAACATGGGTCATGACGTGCAAGTGCTTCGCCAACTTATTCGCCCTCTTCTCAGCATATTCTCTAACGGCATCTGACGAATCCATACCCTTAAACGCAACTCTAGACTCAATTTTTGAATTATCGATCATTTTTTCTTTCTCCCCTTATCTAAAAGTATTTCTTCCGCTTGCTAGACGGGAGAATACCTAAAGCTTCCCTATATTTTGCGACTGTTCTTCGAGCAATATTGATATTGCTCTCTTTGAGCGCCGCCGTGATCGCTTGATCGCTCAAAGGCTTCTTCGTATTTTCAGATGAGATCAATTCCTTGATTTTCTGTTTCACGGATTCACTCGCTAAGTCGCTCTCACCATCACCACGAGAGATCGCTGAGTTGAAGAAGTATTTGAGCTCGTAAATTCCGTGTGGTGTGTGAACAAACTTGTTCGTTGTTACCCTCGAAATTGTAGATTCGTGCAATTCTAACTCTTCGGCGATGTCTCTCAGAACCATTGGCTTTAAGTGTTGAGGTCCTTTTTCAAAGAAATCCATTTGGCGGTGCAAAATGGATTCCGTCACTCGATAAATCGTCCGCTGTCTCTGGTAGATACTTCGCATCAGCCAGACAGCCCCCTTGAGCTTCTCTCGAACATAAGCCTTTGCCTCGCCCTTCAAGGCGCCACTGTTTAACTGATCCTGATAAGTCTTAGAAACTTTTAATCTCGGGATCCCATCCTCGTTCAAAACAACGGAAAACTTCCCTCCCGAATGTACGATATAGATGTCCGGAACCACGTAACTAGGCTCGGCATTGTTAAACACCCGGCCAGGCTTGGGTTCCATCTGGTGGACGATCTTGCACATCTCAATGACATCTTCCAGTTCCATCTCCATCTTCTTGGCAATGGCATTGTAGTTTTTAGTTTCCAGCTCACCAAGATGATTTTCGATCAAATCCACAATATCATCGTGATATTCAAGCTGTTCAGCTTGAATCATCAAACATTCTTTTAGATTTCTAGCCGCAACCCCCGGAGGATCAAAACGCTGAATTCTATAAAGCACAGCTTCAATTTCAGCTCGGTCTACTTTGCATTTCTGCTCAAGTTCTTCCACCAACACAACGAGATAACCATCTTCATTTAAGTTACCAATAATCTCTTCGGCAATTTCAAATTCTTTTTCATCGTTTACAACTAATCTAAGCTGCCACAAAAGATGATCATACAAAGTTCCTGGTCTTGATAAAATTTGCTCGAAATTCGGGAGCTCGTCTGGGTTGAAATTCTTTGTAGTGGGTAGATACTCTCTGTTTCCACTGCTCTGTTCAATATAAGACTGCCAATCAAAGTCGTCTCCCCCCTCGGTAATCTGATCTTTCGGGCTTGTATTCTCTCCTGGGTTCTTTGAGTCTTCGCCCTCTCCAGCTGCACCAATGTTACTAACACTGGAATCTGTCTCCATCTGATCGGGGCCTTCTTCTAACGTGGGATTATCGACCAAGGCATCCGTCACTTCTTGCTGAAGTTCCGTCACGGACATCTGCAATATTTTTATCGCCTGCTGAAGCTGGGGAGTCATTGTCATCCCCAGCGTTTGTTTCATTTGTTGCTTCAAGCCCATTTTGTTTTTCTCACCTCAATATTCACGATCAATTCAACCGGAATGATTCTCCTAAATAAAATTTCTTCGCCTCGCTATTGTCTGATATTTCCGCGGGCGTGCCGTCGAGAAAAATGCGACCCTCTTTCATTAGATACGCCTGGTCACAAGTTCCCAAAGTCTCTCTGACGTTGTGATCTGTAATTAAAATTCCAATGTTCTGTTCACGAAGCTCCCGTACGAAATTTTGAATTTCACCAACAGCAATAGGGTCAATCCCCGCAAACGGCTCATCTAGAAGCAAATAGCTAGGTTCAATAGCCAGACATCTTGCGATCTCACAACGACGTTTCTCACCTCCCGAAAGTGTAGCCGCTGAACTTTTCGCCAAACGCAACAAACCAAAGCGTTTCATCAACACCTCACATCGTCCATCGAGTTCACTTCCGAGGTAGCCTTTAGCCTCCAAGGCCATCGCGATATTTTCGTACACACTCAACTTCTGAAACAAACTGCTTTCCTGTGGAAGATACGCAATTCCTCGCTGAGCCCTTAAGGGAAGTGGAAGTTGAGTCACATCTGAACCGTCTAATTTTATTTCACCCTTAGATGGAAACACGAGTCCAACCATCATGTAAAAGCTCGTCGTTTTTCCTGCCCCATTAGGCCCAAGCAAGCCGACGATCTCCCCCCTACTAAGTTTTATTGAAACCTCAGAAACGACTTCTCTATCCCCGTAGGTTTTGGACAAGGCAGAAGCGATCAAACCACTTTCATCAGACATATATCTCTATTCTATGGTGTTAATGCGAAGAGCATCAACTTAAGAGTTAATAAAGGCGAGGATATGGCGCAGATCAGTGTAAAGTTTTTGACCCTTTTGACCTAGTGCCCTTAGCAGCGGATGCCTTAGCCGTAGAGCTTCGACTCTTCCTGCCTCGCTTCTTGGCGCGCTCCATAAGCAAAATGGTCTCGACATGTGCCGTCTGAGGGAACATATCAAAGGGCTCAATAGCCTTGATCACATATCCCTGCTCCGACAGAATTTTAGCATCTCTTGCAAGAGTCTTTGGATTACAGGAGACATATACAATTTTTTTGGCCGGTTTTTGCGCTAGGAGTGTAAACACCTCTGCATCACAGCCTTTTCGAGGTGGATTTAAAACCACCCAGTCAGGAATTCCCCATTCCTTGTGAAAAGTCTTAATCCCATCAGCGGAGTCCGCACAAAGGTGCAAAACGTTGTTGATCTTATTTCTTCGAGCTGCAGTGACACCCTCAAGAGCTGCAGGCCCCACCTCTTCAACCGACAAAACATTTTCAGTCTTACCAGCCAAATGCATCCCCATCAGACCAACACCACCATACAAATCCAGCCCCTGGAGAAAAGGTCCTTTTCCAACAATCTCTTTCACACGAAGATAAAGCTTGCTGGCCTGGACACTATTCACCTGGAGGAATGATAACGGGCCCACAGAAACGCGAAGCGAGCCCATCTGCTCAGTCAGCTCCGAATTTTTCAGAAGATAGCGATTGGCCTCACCAAGAAGCGCATTGCCCGGCTCATCATTAATATTTTGAACGATCGCGACAATGCGTTTTCCGAATTCGGCCTTTAAAGCTTCTACGACTTTTGGGATGCCAGGAACCGTCTTCCTAGTAGTCACAAAAACACACATCACCTTTTTATCCCGAAAAGAATATCGAACAATCAAATACCGCATAGCCGCACCGGAGAAATCTTCGTTGGCCAAGGGAACTTTATACTTCACAATAGACTCTTTAATATAATGAGAAACTTCATTAATGAATGGCGCGTGGACAGAACAGTCCGGAATATCGACAACCTCATGTGTGCCAGCACGATAGATCCCCATCTTTAACTCATCCATAGACTGACTAGAGCCCTGAAGAATCCATTTCGCCTTATTTCTGTAACCTAGGGTTTTGGGGGAGGAAACGCATTTTTTCATCTTCTGCTTGATCTGTGATTCAGAAAATCCCGCCCCGAGAAAAGCATCGAGAACCATATTTTCTTTTTCAGCCAGTTGAGCTTGATACGTCAGTGTAATCAAAGGACATCCGCTACACTCTTCCCAATGTGGACACGGAATAATTTTGTTGTTGTTCATAGAATCTTTCTCTAATTCAACGGATTAACTGCCTGCTGCTGGAGCAGCTCCGCCTCCGTCACTCTCGGATTCTCCACCACCTGCCGGTGCAAAGGGGTCGCCCCCCTCAGAATCTCCTCGAGAGCATTTCAAATCCTGCAAATAAACGGGCGGAGTTTGTCCTGTATAATAGATCACAAAAGTGGATTGCCCCGTAAAGCCCGGCCTGAATTCTGCACGATTGCCAT
>CAZXHL010000053.1:0-17123 GCA_964640545.1 uncultured Bacteriovorax sp.
GCGGTGCCATTGACTTCACGGGCTAACGCTTCTGCTCTCGTGTACGTAGGGGTAAAGGTTAAAAATTTTACTTGATTGTTTTTGTTGTAAAATCCTTTAACAATGGCGCTCGCCATATTGCCACAACCAATGACACCAATACTGATATCAACCATAAATCATTCCTTACTTTCTGATGTCGCCGTCGCCGACAATGACATAGCGCGAAGTTGTCATTTGCTCTGCACCCATGGGTCCATAGGCATGAAATTTTGTCGTGGAAATGCCGAGTTCGGCGCCAAGCCCTAATTGACCGCCATCATTGAATCGTGTTGAGGCATTTACGGCCACGCAACTTGCGTCTACTCGATTCAAAAACTCACTTTGAGTTGCTCGGTCTTCGGAAACAATACATTCTGTGTGGAAACTTCCGTGGACATCAATATGTTCAATAGCTTCATTCAAAGAAGATACCGTTTTAATCGAAAGAATATTCTCGAGGTATTCCGTATCCCAATCTATGGATTCAGCAAGTTTGAGGTCTTGTCCCGAGGCTGCAATAAAATCTTTATCAGCTCTTAGTTCGGTATTTTTTCCTTGTAGCTCTTTAGTTAGTGTGGGGGCAAATTCTTTAACAACGTCACTATGAACGAGAAGCGTTTCAATGGCATTGCAGACTCCAGTCCTTTGAGTCTTAGCATTGAGAACAAGGTTGAGAGCTTTTTTAAGGTCAGCATCTTTATCGATGTACATGTGACAAAGTCCTTTGAAGTGGGCAATCACTGGCATTTTTGCATTTTTATAAACATGTTCAATGAGTTTCTCGCCGCCTCGGGGGATAACGAGATCAATGTATTCGTCAAGTTCTAGTAAAGAGTTCACTTCTTCTCTACTGTCCGAGGCCAGAACTTGAACGCATTCTTTTGGAAGTTCTCCATCTAATGTATCTTGGATGATCACACCTAAGATCTCGTTAGAATGCTTTGCCTCTTTGCCTCCCTTGAGAATAATGGCATTGGAAGACTTAAGGGCTAGGGCGGCGCAGTCGATCACAACATTTGGACGAGATTCAAAAATCATTAGAATCACACCAAGTGGCACTCTTTGACGTTTGATTTTGAGGCCATCATCATTGATAAATTCTTGATAGAATTGTCCTACAACCTCCTCTTGGGCAGCTATGGCCCGCACACCTTTCGCCATATCAAGAATTCGTTCTTGAGTCAGGAGCAAGCGATCTTTTAGTGCCTGACTTAGCTGGATTTCTTCCGCATATTCAAGGTCTAGATTGTTTGCCGTTATCACTTCTTGTGTTCGTTCTTCCAAATTTTTTGCTAGTTTCAACAAAATAGTTTTTCGTTGATCGTTCTTGAGTCCTCTCAAAACTTTGGAAGCGGACTTTGATTGTTTTGCAAGTTCATTCATTTTTACCGTCCTCTATCAATGCTAAATTTTCACTTTGTATAACTGAACTAGAAGTTTTGAAGCCGAGAGTCGCCTCGATTTCGTCGCTATGTTTGTTGATGATTTTGTCGACGTCGCTTTGATCATACTCGGAGATTCCGACACCAAATGACTTCCCTTCGAAGATTAAATCTACACAGTCTCCTTTAAAAAATGGGCCAGAGCAAGACTTGATTCCGCGGGGGAACAAGGAGTTTCCTTCAATCAACGCTTCATAGGCTCCTTGATCAACCTCCATCCAGCACCTAAGTCGTTTTGTGGAAATCAGCCAAGCTTTTTTCTCTTCTGGTTGATAGGTCGTTTCGTGGCCGAAAATCGTTCCCGTGTCTTTAGTCAGTGGGTCTATAACGATTCGGTTGTTATCTTTTGAGCTAATCACGGCCAGAATTCCCAAAGGAGTCACTTTGCTAACAGCGTTGATCTTTGACTCCATTCCTCCTCGACCAGCATTGGTCTTAGAAGTCATATCGATATGAGTGAGTTCATCTCTGTAATCCACCATTTTAATCAGCTTGGCATCTTTCTCCATTGGATCTTTGTCGTACAAACCTTTTGCACTCGTAATAATGATGAGAGCGTCAGCATTGACCATCTGCGCTGCAGAGGCAGCAAGGTGATCATTGTCTCCTAAAGTATTTTCCTGGTAGGAGATAGAATCATTCTCATTTAAGATGGGCGTTACTTTGTTTCGTAACAGAACATCAATAGTTTGCTTTGCCTGTAAAAAACGTTTTCGGTCTTTGAAATCATCGTGTGTTAAAAGAATCTGAGAGCAAATTTTCTGGTGATCTTCAAAGAGCTGAGAGTATTTATTGATTAACTTGGGTTGTCCGATGGAGCTGGCGGATTGTTGTAGGTCAATCTGTCTTTTCTTGGGTAGCATCTTTTTTAGGAATGCTTTCCCTACATTTACAGCTCCAGAGCTTACCAGGATGACCTCAAATCCATCATCAAGTAGCTCGCAGATATCTTCTACGATGATTCTCATTTTACGCACGTCGCATTTGCCGTCAACTCTAGTGACAACATTGCTTCCAACTTTAACGACGAGTCGTTTGCATTCTTTTAATTCTTTTCTTAATTGCATCATTTCAATTAAATCTGCGGTTAAGCTTTGATTGATTGCAGACCGTATCAGGCTTTGCATCTTAAGTGTACACTGTAAAGTAAATTTTCGAAACTCTGAAGGTAGTTCTTTGGTGGCTCTTTTGTTTGAATGGGGACGTTATGTGTCGTTACGGTTCTAAGATTAGATAAGGAAAATGATCGTTCGGTGTCCACCAGTGAGTTCCTGCACTGATCCACTCAGGGTATTGATCATGCTTTTTAGGTTTGCCTAAGATGTTCCAGGTTGGATCGAGGATTCGGCCGTCTTTTAACTCAATGATAGTATGTCCCGTGTTGTTATACGTAGGGCCTTGGAGGTTGGCAAATCCGGTTCTCATACGGTGAGGGATCTTGGCTTCTCTCAATAACAAGCTCGCCAACATTGCGTGTTGAATACACTGGGAACATACTGCCGTTGTCACGTAAGCCTCAAAGGCGACAAGATCTCGAGTTTCGTTCGTAGGAAAAACCTGTGCGCTTGGAGTTTTGCCCAAGTGATCGCCAAAAATATTTTTTGTCTCTTCTCCCATGCTGTACCTTGGAGCCGTGTTCCATGTGTTGTAGTTGGTCGCCCTTAGAGACATAGGGTCATCGCCGTACGGGAGGTTTCGAGTCTGACTTGCAATATGCTGCAAGAAAGTTTCCTGATCTTCTCGTGGATCTATGCCGTTGTCTTTTATTTTTTTTAGCATTCGTTTCAATTCAAGTTTTAGGGGAGAATTTTGCCTAAGGTCTACATGCATAAAATTAGCCGACACGTAGCCATCGGAGATGACAAATTGAGTGGGCCAGGGATTGTCCCAATCTTGTGCAGCCAAGTCTGCAAGCTTTGACCCCGGAAAGTCGTTTGTGTTGGGGACCAGCACGCTGACCATTCTCTCGGTATCGCCTGGATCGAGGCGATACTTGTGGATGTGGGCGACTCCAATACTGACTTCTTTAGCACGTGAATTGAGCAGGGCTTGGAGTTGTCCACTGCATGTGTCGGGTTGGGCAATAATGGAAGATGCTGCAAATACAAATATCCCACATAAGAGGATTTTTGCCTTGGGCATCAGTTTTGTCCTCATCTTTGCTTTCTCCCTTTAAACGTAACCTTATAGATATCGGATTTTAGGCTTAGAAAAATAAGTCTGTATTTGGACCGCGCAGGAGCAAAAGGGGGGGTGAATGTTAAGAATGCATTAACAAAAATTAGATATCAATCACTCGCATGTCTTTCCATTTACCGCCCTTGAAGCGGAAGTAGAAAACCATAGCCTGGGTGATGATAAATAAAGTGGCAAAGCTCCAGCCCCAGTAAACACCTTGTTCGTGAGTGCGGAAAAAATACATGGGGAGCACCATCAGCGGCCAAGGCACGAACAAAGCCACTAGCGTCACATATTTCGTATCACCAGCACCTTTTAAGGCCGAGGCCAAAACCATGTTGAAGCAATCAAAACCAACAAAAGCAGCGATCATCATCAATAGGTAGGGGACAATCACTGTGACTTCCGCCCATTGTGCGGGGTTTTGCTCGCTAGCAAACCAGCTAAGATAGAAGCTGGGAAATAGAACAAATGTGGAGGCTATCGCTGCGATGTAAATGAATGCGATTTTCACGCCTGCCCAGGTGATTTTCTCCGCTTCTTCGGGTTTGTTGTTTCCTAGATGTTGACCGAGCAAGGAAGATACGGCCTGACCCACTCCTAAGGCAGGTAGAATCGCTAACATCAAAATTGTAACCGCGATGCCACTAGCGACTAGGGCACTTTCACCATTCGGAAGCTGGCCAATGAAAATGAGGAATACGGTAAAGGCGAGGCCCTCGATGGCCCATTGTGCGCCCGAGGGAATCCCATACCGGCAAAAGCGTTTCATTAGTGGCCATGACCATTGCCAACCACTTCGAGTCCCGTACTCCGCATGGGTCTTCTTGGAAAAGAAGAAATAACATGCAAAGATTGCGGCGATAAAATTGGCACCGGCGGTGGCGTAACCAGCACCTGCTACGCCTAACTCTGGAAAGCCTAGATTGCCAAAGATAAATAGGTAGTCCAGTACGATATTGGCTATCATACCGACTCCATTGATCCACATCACCATCTTACTTCGTTCAAGACCGGTATAGAAGCCGCTTAGTCCTGCAACAAGGGCGGTGGGTAGGGCGCAAAAGGCGAGAGACTTGAAGTATTCTATTTCAAGTTCTTGAAGGGCTGGGCTGTGTCCCATATGTGAGAAAATAAAGTCGGACAGGGGAATCAATCCCAAGAATAGCAGTCCACCAATCACGCTGAGGTAAGTGGCTTGCCATACGGCTGAGCCAATTTTTTCATTCTGTCCCGCACCTTTGTATTGGGCGGTGAAAGTGATGGAGTAGGCGGCTGTTTGCTGCAAAAGAGCCATGGGAACCCAAAAAACACCCATTACGGCCATGGCAGCTCCGAGGGCCAGGGTGGAATATTGACCTAGAAAAACGCGGTCTATCGTAAGCTGAATGTTCCAAAAACTATTGGCAACAATGAGTGGCCAAGCCAGATGTAAAACACGCTTCCAGCGCTCAGGAATCAAATTCTTCAAGGCCTCTCCTAGTTTTGAAAACTTTACTCAATCTTCGATAGAATTCCTAGGACTTTACTTTATAAATAGACTATACAGCTATGAGTACGACTCAAATATAGATGAAAAATCCATTTAAAAAGCCCCGCTTCGATTGGTTAAAGCCTTCGAAAAAATCAAATGACACCCCGACAAAAGATGCCCCCGAAAAAGGCAACTCTCATAAAAAGGGCATCAAGGCAGCTAGTGCGAATAAAGCTGGGAGCAAGACTCCGAATAGGGCTTCAAGTGATGCTCCGGCTCGTCCTAGCCAGTCGATCAAAGCTTCCCAGCCAACAGGCAATGCAACAGGAAATGTGAAGAAGTTCCAAGATCTCAAACTTATAGACCCTATCCAGAAATCTCTTAAGGATGTGGGATATGATACGCCCACTCCTATTCAGGCACAGGCGATTCCCTTAATTCTTGAAGGGCATGATTTGCTCGGTATTGCTCAGACAGGAACAGGAAAGACAGCAGCTTTTTGTTTGCCGATCCTTCATATCCTGCAGGAAAAAAAGTTGAAAGCTACCCCAAGATGTCCGAGAGTTTTGGTCCTCACGCCGACTCGCGAGCTTGCGATCCAGATCCACGAAAACCTAAGTTTGTACGGAAAACATCTTCCACATAAGTATGCCGTTATTTACGGCGGAGTGGGGCAACATAAACAGGTGCAAAGCCTTCGCTACGGGACGGATGTCTTGGTAGCGACTCCAGGGCGTTTGCTGGACCTATGCGAGCAAGGACTTTTGACCCTGAGTAAAATTGAAATCTTTGTTCTCGATGAAGCAGATCGTATGCTTGATATGGGCTTTATGAATGACATCAAGAGAATCATTCCCATGCTTCCCAGCCGAAGGCATAACCTATTCTTCTCGGCAACCATGCCACCTTCCATCCAGACTTTAGCTAATAAAATATTGAACAATCCTAAGAAGATTGAGGTGACACCTCCATCAACGACTGTGGAACGCATTCGTCAAGAAGTTATGTTTGTGGAGAAGCAAGACAAGCTTTCACTGCTCGTTCATTTGCTTGAAAATAAGGATTTAAAAAGAACTTTAGTGTTTGTAGGAATGAAACATGTAGCAAATCGTGTTTCTGAAAAATTAGACAAAGCAGGTATTCCCTCTGCCGCCATTCACGGCAACAAGGCTCAGGGAGCAAGGCAACGTGCCATCGAGGACTTTAGCAAAGGCAAGGTCAAAGTGCTCGTAGCCACCGACATCGCCTCCCGCGGAATTGATATCGATGACATCAGCCATGTTATAAATTATGACCTTGGCAATCTAGCCGAGTCCTATGTCCACCGCATTGGCCGAACGGCTCGCGCTGGCACAGACGGTGTGGCGATTTCTCTAGTGACCGGCGAAGAAAAACCTTTCCTAGCCAACATCGAACGTACGACTAAGCAGAATATTACGGTTGTGACCGACCAACCCTTCCATTCAGAAGCTGCGGCTAGTGCCAGCTCAGTAGGTAGTGGACCTCCTCGGCAGGGCGGCGGTGGTGGCAATAGATCCGGCTCTCGTCCTCCAAGAGGTCGAAGCTCTAGAGGTCGCCCTTCTGGCGGCGGCGAGAGAAAGCGTGGTTCTTCTGGATCTGCCGGTGGTAGGCCTCGTTCAAAATCTCGAAGTAAAACTTAGATCGACTTCTCAAGGAGCCAATACACAATCGATCCCATGGGCTGTCCTTTGCGGGAGCTTTGCCTGATGATATCCGTCCAGTTTGGAGGCACTTCGCCGCCATTCCATTCTTCTCCAATCATGCGATCCGCAAAAGTTTTCGGACGAAATCCTTTCTTTAAGGCCCAAAGAAAATCGGGATGAGTCGAATGCCATTCTCCACCAAGTAAATTGCCAACATTATCTAATTCTAAATCATATTGATAAGTTTTTTTGATCAGATTCGCAGGATTGCTGCCACTTGTATTGGTCGTATATCCGGCGGGAACGATGACCTCTGTCTCCACTCCAACAATATATTGAGTATTGGGATGGCGACTGTGAGAATTATAATCTTCTGATTTGTAGTCTGAATAACGGACCATCCATCTCGTAGCTGATAAGACGTTCTCAATATATCGGCGTATCTTTTAGACGCATCTCCTGATCGAATGGTCATCAAAAAATCATTCCATTCATCATCCGACATCCTTTTTTTTAATTCCAAAAACCTGAGAACATTAGGGTCCTGAGAGAGGGGATCTAGTCGAGGCAAATCCCTATTGAATCCGCAACTGCTAAGTAGAAGTGAGGTGATGACACCAGCTAGAAAAAAAATTTTATAAGGAAACATGAGAAACTATCCTTGGCTAATAAGTAAAAAAAAGGGGCCCGAAGGCCCCTTTGAAAAGGCAAACGGTTGTTTACCTTGTTAACAAAAGCAAACGAACGTTTACCTCTGACCTCTTTGTCCTCTTTGACCGCGGTCTTTAACTTCTTCTGGAGCACAATAAGAAACCAATTGCTCAGTTTCTACGACAACAACAGCATCTTGGTTGGCTCCTTTGAGCTCACTGATCAATCCACTGCAGTAGTCAACTTCATTCCCGGGGTACGCAACGAGTTCCTCACAGGTAAGGTCTCTTACGAGTGAAATGTCTTCGCGAACTCTTACGAAATTCAGACAGGAAGCAGCCTCTGTATTCATAGCGATTTCATTGGTTGCGGGTACAACATTATATTTGTCGGAAATGACAGTAGTTGTCATCCAACGATCAACTAATTTGGTATTGTACCGGTACTTTTGCCGATGATACTAATTCTAGCTTAATCCATTCTTAATCTTGCGAGGCAATTTAACGCTCTATAATAACTGGAGTTGAAAGCATTACTCACATTTCTGAGGGGCCGTAGCTGTATCTTGGTCGTGCTCTTGGCTTCTTTCTTTTCCGAACTTGCGGTTTGCAAAGACGTTGAACTGTATTTGCCGAGCGGAGAGCAAGTTAGTAACTACAAAGAGCTTCTAATGGGACTGCAACCTGACGATATTCTTCTTTTTGACCAGGGACGAAGACGATTCAGATTTGAAGGCTATTTAGGACATGGCGCTACAACTGAGGTCTTAAAGGTGACTCCCCTTTACCGCGCCCGAGCTGATGCCGACACTCCAGTGGCACTCAGACTACCCATCGATGTTGGTAGCACGAGCTATGACTTGGTGAGGCATGAAACTCCTTTTAGGTCTTACATAACTGAATTTAGAGATGGAATGTCGCAACTCAAAAAAGACGGAATTAGAATTCCTAAGGAATATAGTGCTTTTAAAGATCAGTTTGTTGCTGTTGAGTTGGTAAAAACTGACTTTGATATGAAATCATTTTTTCTGGAGCCAGAAAAACATTCACCAGAAGATATAAAAAATGCTGAAGAAGCTCTTTATAAATTTGCAGAGCAAACCAGTGGCTACAAAGCGATTGGCGATTTTCATCTCGAACAGATTGCTTTTGACGCCAAAAACAAAGAATGGATCTTAATGGACTTCACCTCCAAACATAAAAAGATCAATTTTGTAACCGGACGAGATGACAGCACACGAGACATTTTTTCCCTCGCCAAATATACCGTAGAAGCTGGATTGAGTCCCCCTAGGACAGACCAGGCCAACAAAAACCCCTACACTGGGCTGGGCACTGATCAAATAGCTGACTTAGAAAAAATACGAC
This sequence comes from uncultured Bacteriovorax sp., assembly GCA_964640545.1. GTDB lineage: Bacteria > Bdellovibrionota > UBA2428 > UBA2428 > UBA2428 > JBGSZX01. Next base: position 8,798 of record CAZXHL010000053.1, read on the forward strand.
ATCAAAAACAAGATCGCGCTGGAAAAATTTTTAGGAACATTCGAAACATCATTGCCGAAAACAGCACCCGACCTAAGTTGATCATGCAAACATGTAGAGCGCTCTTGAATAGGCTACCGCATTGAAAATCAAGGGTGTAATGATGTTGCAAAGCCTTAGGGAGCCAAGCTCTTTCGAGCTTCTCTTTGTAGTAAGGCGTCTAGGTTTTTGATTCCCAGAACGAGGCTTTCGCTGGAATTCTTGGAACCCTTCTCGAAGGATCTCCAACGGCTGTGTGCAATGGCTTTATTTTTTGAATTGTTAATCTCAATATTGTATTGAAAGGCTCTGGAGTGTTGGTATTTGGCAACAAAGTTTGCGCAGGTCATTTTGACATTGAGGCCTAGTTGGGCGTAGGGCGTTAGACTTTCCACGCAGGTGCTTCTTATCGATGACTCAATAAGTGAGTCGATTTGAGGATTTGCTTTGGCCATGATCTGGCTACTTTTGGATTTAATAAAGTCTTGGACGGGTTTAGAAAAGGAATCCAGATATTTTCCATTTTTAAGAAGGCTATCAACAAATTTACCATCTTGGTCTTCAACTTGGTCTCTGATGGCATCTTTGATGGACTTAGAGTTCGAGATTTTATTATAAAAATCGGCAAGGTTTACGAGCCAGTTGCCCTTAACATCGACCTTTAAACCTTGACGACGTACGCCAAATATTTCCGGCGTACCCACTTTGAGTAGTGTGAGTGAGGCTTCTTGAGCGGGGTTGAAGCGAAATTTTGAGCAAACTCTAAAATGATCGACAATTAAGCTTCCCGGATTGATGGTTACTTTGGCGCTTGCCGTAAAAAGAAAATACTTCTTTTTAAATGTTGCAGAGTCGCTTTGACCTTGCATGCGTAATCCAGGGAAAAATGAGCAGAGGTGAATGTCTAAATTTTTACCACCACGTGATGGCTGGAGTTGGTAAAGATGGTGTCCTAGAACGGTTTTGAGCTGGATGCTAGCCTTGCTTTGATCGGGAAGCACGACACGTGTAGGCTTCTTGGTGGAATCTGTTTCAGGAGAACGATAAAGATCGATATCAAACTTTAGTTTTTGACCTTCGACCGATATCTGGGTGTTGAAGAGCTTCTTCTTTGTCTTCCAGGTTTTGAGTCCTTCTTGACGACGTTGTGAATTTGGTTCATTTCTTGCTTTTTCTGGGCTCAGCCCTAGTACTGTTTTTCCGGCTTTGTATTCGTTGCAGTAGTACTGACGGTCCGTGGCTCTTTTGTCTCTCACGCTTCCAACGATTTTCGCATCGACACAATCCTCCACGTGGCTTTGTGCCATTTCTCTTTGGGAAGATCTAAGAGATTTGTCGAGTTCATTAAGTGGCACAACCTGAGCTGTGACAGATAAAGAAGTTGTGATCGTTGCAAGTAGATAGACCGATTTGAGCCCCATAAAAAAATTTCCCCGTATAGGTGTTTCAAGCAAGGTTAGGGCCAGCTCTTTAAGATATTGATAATACAGGTATAGAAATAAGGAGCCAAGACATGTTGGGGACAAGTGTAAATTCCTTAGACATATATGCAGATGGTGGGGCAGGTGGGGGTCGAGCAGGCGTATACCAAGGGGAACTATTTGGAAGCCGTTTTTATTGTTTGAAGTGTGCTCTTAAGAAGATCTGTCATGAGCTTTCGATGTGTTTGTGTCTTGCTTTTTTCTCTGCAGATAGAGATCCATCTCTGAAAGGACTCAAAGTCTCTATTGTGAGCTGCTATCATCGCTTTTCCGTAGTAATAGAAAAAATGCACAGAGCTGCGATGTTTTAGTTTTCCGATTTCGGTATTGAGTCCTTGGAAATCTTTCTCTCGTATTAAAAGATGCATATAGCGCTCAACCACCAATTCATTTTGTGGATCGATATCAAAAACTATCGCGAGTAGCTCTCTACAAATTTTTGAATCCAATCCAAAGTTATCTTGGTCTTTTGATTGCAAAAGAATGTCTAGTACTGATGGACTAAGGTATCTAAAAAGCTGAGGACAGGTTTTGAGCATCTGAAGGTAGCCTGCAGCCATGATCGATTGATCAAACTTTTTATAATGTTCGTTGAAAAGTCTGCTCAATAATCGCAATTGATTCTCGGTTGGTTTGGGGTTGATTGCAAAGAATGCCTCAGCACAGCTAAAAAGTGGCGAGCTGTCCCCATCTTGTGTGAGGCAAGAGCCTAAGCAGGCATGAATCGATGCAAAACTATCTTCAAATCTGTTTTGACCTAGGAGCAACATTGCTTTTTCAAGCCCCTCTCGGGCGCGACCAAGCTGAATTGATGTATCGATAAATTCTCTGAGCAGATCTTGATCCTTCGGTCGTTCCTCTAGGAGTGAGCGAATGATCTCATAGCTTTCAAGGAGCTTGTCTTCAGACCCTCCACTCAAAAGTCGAATCGCTTCAGCCTTGTAGTACTTAAGAACCGAAAAATTAGGTGCACGAGATCCAACAATCTCCAGTTCTTCGATAAAAGCTTGATAATCTTCTTGGTCCCAATATCGAATGGCGCGACGTTGTTGTTGTAGAGTGTCTCTGAAGACTTCACATTGGCTTTGGATCTTTGCAAAAAGTTTTTTTAGGATTGCGGGGCCGAATGGTCTGGGAATAAAGAAGTCCACTCCGGATCGCATATGATTGAAATACTCTTGAAATGTGTGCTCTCGCGCCTCTAACACCAATGCAATGGGAAGGGAGTCGACATATGACATGCTTTTTAATGACCTTAGGAGCTGCGAATAAGAAGGGTCACGCTCGTCGATCAACAAAAGTTTTTTCGTTGGATCTGAGCTCACTTCAGAGAGGCTTTCCTCGTTGTTGTGAGGGGAGGCGAAGGGCAGCTTCAGTTCCGAACAAGCTGTTCGAAAGATAGCGCGTTCTTCAATATTGCGGATATGGGCTACGACTTCCAAGCTCAAGTCAGCAGCAGGCTCTGAAAGTGGAGAAGTTAGATTGGTGTAATTTGACCGGTGTTTTCCAGAAAAATGTTCAATAGCTGCTCTAAGGTCTTCCCATTTGATCGGTTTTTGTAGGATGGCATCCATGCCTAGGCGGTAGGCCTTCTTTAGGGGGAGATCGTTGAAAGCGGTAAGGCATATCACGCTAAGCCAATTTTTTCGAAGATGTGATTCATTGATCTTTAAGATGAGATCGGAGCCGCTGCCTTCGGGCATACGCAGGTCGGTAATCAGCGTATCGATATGCTCCATGTTTTCTTTGTATTTGATGAAGGCTTCATTGGGGTTGGATGCTTCAAGAACGGTGTATCCTTCGTCTATGAGATAGTCTCTCATCAGTTCTCGAAATTCTGTTTCATCTTCCACGATCAGGATAGAATTGTGTTGACCTCTTTGCCCTAAATGTTTTTCGGGACTAAGATGCTTCTGTTCAGTTAAGATCGAAGAAAGTTCCTTTTCTAAGAGTTGAGCTTCCAATGCTGTAGACTCGATAGAATTGCTGGCCCTCTTCTTAGATGCGTAATCAACCATCAATCACCACAGTAAGTTTTATCTCTGCGAGCATTCAAGTTATATTAGTATGAAGCTGGCAGATGTCTAAGATTCCAATCACTGAGATGGGATAAGAAATTTTAATGATTAGCCGCCTTAGATAATTTTAACTACTTTCGATGGGTATCTTTGAGTATTGACGTGCAGTTCTCTAGAAAGTTTTTTGTTTGTTCCGGGGATTGAAGGTGAATCACTGGAACATTAAATTCATTTCCATTTTTTAAAAGGTCTAAGTATCTTCTTCTGTTGTGTTTGTAGTTTGTTATCATCCACCACAGGATTGAAGTATTCTTATTTAGATACGTTCGTATGAATGTTTCTTTGCATTCCGTGCCTTCCCAGTGAGGCTCTTGAGAGATGATTCTTTGGGTAGAACGTTTTAAAGACTGGTAAAGGGTTCGAGTAAATGAATAATCAACCCATATTATGTGTGTGGCGTTTTTCCATTTTACTTCTCGTGTTCTGTTGTAGTTACCATCTAAAACCCATGAATCGTGACTCACAGAAGTCTTGATCCCCTCGATGAACTTTTTATCTTCAACTTCTTGCCAGTTCCCACACCAAAACAACTTATCCATTTCAAAGTATGGGGCGTCTAAAAGTTTTGCTAGTTTCCTAGACAGCGAGCTTTTTCCGCTACCTGAGCTGCCTACTACATTGATTCTGTACATTGATGACCGCGTTACGCTGCCTTTGTTCTTGCTTGATAAAGGTCCCACTCAGCTTGCATGCGTACCCACATATTCGCTGAGGTTTTGAGTTTCTTCTCAAGAACAAGAGCAAACTCTGCTGAGATGCCACGTTTAGCGTTTACGATCTCATTGATCTTGCGAGGTGAGCAACCTAGGAGCTGTGCAAGAGTTGTTTGATTGAGATCCATCTCGTTCATGTAAACTTCTTGCAAAACCTGTCCAGGGTGCATTGGGCTTGGATTTTTTATCATGTCATTGGCTCCTAATTGTAGTCCTTCTCACTTATGGTAATCGAGGATATTATGGTTGTCGGTATTTGCCAAGTTAGGCTGCTCTAGGTGGAACTATCTTGGCGCCAGTAGCTGCAATGATCTTTATCAGTAAATCACAACTAACTCCAACCGAAGCGGCATTTTTTACCGCAGAAACTTTTGATCTGGCTACTCCAGAGCGTTCTACAATTTCGTTTACTTGAAGGCCTGAGGACTCAATGGCATTTACTGCAAGAATTGTGAGCTCAGACTTGTATTCCATCAGAGCGACATCAGCGCCTAAAAGTCCTAGTAGATTCCCAAGCTCACGTGGGTTCTTTGCGGATGAATAATTGTTTTTCGGATTAGTCTTCTTCTTCATTTTTTAAGTTCCTTTAAAAAAGTCTTGAGCCTACGTTTTGCTATTTTAATTTCTTTCTTAGGTGTCTTTTGAGTCTTCTTTTTAAAGGCATGAAAAATCAAAACTCCAATGTTTGTTTGAAGGGTATACAGCGCACGGTAGGCAGCTGAACCATCCTTTAATCTAATTTCGCTCACACCTGGTCCGATAGTAGGCATTAACCTTGAGTCAGGCATTCCAATGTGGAGACGCTTCTGAATTAATGTAAGCACACTACCTAACTCCTTCTTCACCTCAATGGGCCATGAATAGATCTCTTTTTGAGCCGTATCGTGGATTAAGACTAAGTGCCATTTGCTAGGTGTTGGAGTTAGTGTCCCATTTTTGGGACGTTTTGTCAATGGCGTTGTTTTGTCGGAATTTTTGGGCACTTTGCTGCCTAAGCAACAAGTTTGCCAATTAGTTTTTTCTGCAGCTTCGACTAAGTCTGCTTAGCCTGCCTTTTTGGATCCAAGTTTTTGAAAGGCGCCTGGTGCCACTTCGAAAACTTCAATCAATCTTCGTGCTGCTTGACTTGGGGCTTTTTGATCTTGCTCCCAAGAACGAATCGTTCCAGAGCTGACTCCAAGTACTTTTGCGAAACGATCTTGGCTTAGACCGTGCTTCTTTCGGATCTTTGCAACTTCACTAGCTTTGATGATTCTTGGCTTCGGTGGAAGTGAGACAAATTCAGTTTTAAGTTTCTTAGAATTACCTTTTTCGAACTCTAAAGCTTCTTCCATTCCTTGGATTAGAATTTGGCCGAAACTTTTCTTTTTCTGTTTTTTCTTAGCTTTCATTTTTTTCTCCGTTACAGATTTCTATACCTCCTAGTGTTGTATACTACCAAGTAGTATATTGGCAATATTTGTTATTTAGAATGATATTGGTGGTTTATATCTGACGGAATCATCATCATGGTCCTATTGGCCCATTCAATGTTTATGCCACTACGCTAATTGGGTGTATGAAAATACCTGGGATTGAGATGACGCACGATCTACGAAATAAGCCCAGATCACAAGAAGCCAAATCGCTAGTGCGGGGCCTGCTATGGCGGCGGGTGGGGTGTCGAGTGGGATGGTGGGGCCGAAGAGGTTGCCTAGGTAGGCGAGGACTAAGAACGCTACAAGAGCGTAGAATGATTTTTTCTGTGCGGGGCAGAATGGTTGTGCGGAATCAGTTTTTGATTTCTTGTAGAGATAAACGCAGTAAACAAAGAACAATCCTTCTACGATCAATGTCGCGGGTACAGAATTCCATAAACCCCATCCGTATTTTGCGCCGCCAAAGGTTAGGGGCATGTCTGGTCTGTGGGTGATGAGGTCGAGCACCCAATGCGATATAACTGTGAGTCCTGCAATGAGGGCCGCTTTGTTTGATTTGTATAGGGCTTTGATGGTGAGGCCTAGTAGGGCGGCGTAGACCGTAAGCATCAGCAAACTATGAGAGTAGGGGTAGTGGACAAAATCAAAAGGCATGACCGCTGTTGCGGAATGATCTACTGAGACTTTTTCGATACCTAGCAAAAGCAACACAGGCCAAATCAAGTCTGCCAATTGGCAGGCTATGAACAAAATGGCTAGGTTGACTTTGGGTGCAAATTTTTTGGCCGCGAAGGCAGCTGCGAAGTGTCCTATGAACATGGAGGTTAGTTTAGCGTCGTTGAGGGGAATTGTCTGATTTGCTAAATCTGTTATGTTAAAATTATTTAGTTATCTTGGGGTGTGCCCTTTCGTGTAAGTACTCAAAACCTGTATAAACAAATTTTATTTGACACTTTTTCTTTTTAATTTTGAGTCGTAACCTGTTTGCTATGGAAACCATTAATTATAATTCTGACTTTATCCACGACTTTGCAACTCGGCTTTACAGAGCTGCAGGAAGAATAGTTTTAAAATATTCTATAATTGGCGCCTTTATAGGTTTGCTTTGTTTTCCTGTTATTGGGTTTATGTTGGGGTTTAAAGATGGAATTGGTCCAATTTTTATGGCCGTCCTTGGGCTATTAATTGGATATTCCTTGGGCGTAATCTTGCTGAAGAAAAAGCCTATTCAATTCGTCTTCAGGCGCAGGTTGCACTTTGTCAGGCACAGATTGAGTTGAATACTCGAAAGTAGCTTAACTTAAATGAGAAGAAAAGAATGCTCTCAAATAGATATATTTTTATTAGAGCGAAATGCGGGGAACTTAAGATGGAGTTAATGAATTACGATGAAGTGCTTGCGTACCTCTTAAAAAATAAAAGAAGTCCAAGTTTACTATTGGGAAATGGCTTTAGTATGGCCTATGATTCTGATATTTTTTCCTATAATGCTCTGCAGGCATTTGTTGATAAAACCGACGATCCAATTCTTAAAAAAATTTTCGACATTGTAAAAACTAAAAATTTCGAAACTGTTATGAGACAGCTTGATAATTTTTGTGAGTTAGCAGCCTTGTTTAGTGAGGACAAAAACCTGCCAAAGGAAATTAAAAAGGCCCATGTTAAATTAAAAACTTCTTTGTTGTCTGCAATTAAGGAAATGCATCCTGAACATGTTTTTAAAATTTCGGATGAAGAATGTGGCACGTGTGCAAAGTTTATGAAACCTTATATGGAGAATGGCGGGAAAATTTTTTCAACTAATTATGATATTTTGCTATATTGGGTGCTAATGAGGAGTGGGCTGGATAACAGCGATGGCTTTGGGAAGGACAGGCTAGATGATCCTAACGACAAAGATTCGACGCCAATATATAGTGATGAGTTATATTGGGGTCGAAATTCACAGAGCATTTTTTATCTTCATGGAGCCCTGCCGCTCTTTGATACTGGTACCGAAATTGTAAAAGAGCAGTATAACGGAGACTTTCTACTTCATAACATTGAGGGAAGAATGGAGGATGGAGAGTATCCTGTTTTTGTCGCTGCAGGGGATGGGGAAGATAAGTTAACTCATATAATGCATAATCGATATCTTTCTGCATGTTATGAGGCTCTTGTAGGAGTAGAAGGTTCGCTTGTTACTTTCGGCTTTAACTTTGGTGACTATGATGAGCATATTATTGAAGCTATAAATAGGGCGGCCAAGCGAAAAAAAGACAAAGAGTTCAGAGAAAAGCTTTTAAGTGTGTATATTGGAGTTTTTTCGGAAGAGGCGTTGGATCATATCGAAAGTGTCAGGCATAAATTCAAAGTTAAAATAAATTTATATGATGCAAGAACTGCTAAGGTTTGGCGATAGGTTGCTCGTGAGATTAAAAAAGCAAAAAGATAATTTAAAGATTGATGCGCAAGCAGCCGCATCTGGTTGTTTATTAATTATGCTGGAAGATAACGAAGACTTTAAAAATAGAATGAATAAGTTGGTGCCTCGAAAGAAAGCTGCATGTCCATGTGGTGTTGGGTACGTTGGGCGCTGAGCGGGTCTTGATCAAGCGGATTCTATAAGACGAGCAACG
>CAZXHL010000054.1:0-16961 GCA_964640545.1 uncultured Bacteriovorax sp.
TCAAACTAAGAAACTGCCTTTTGCCTACTTACCCACCCTTAACCGGGATGAACCCGTTGTCCTTCTCATCTCTCCTGCGCGTGCTATTCGCACGTGCTCGTCGTTCTTCGGCGTCCGCCTTGTCTTGAGGGATTTCTTTAACTGGCGCTCTCGTTCGAGGGATCGAATGATGTTCGATGCCACCCGCATGCGAGTCAAAGGGTGACTAAATGTCACGCTTTGACTGCTGCGGTATGGGTGCGCCATTCTAATGGCCTTCTCCCTTCGGTCGAAAACATAGCCTTCGGCTAAGCTGAATACCGCATCCTGTAGACGGTCTTCCGTATACGGAAAAAATCTTTTATCAAATAATTCATTCTGATAGACCTAGGATGCGGCTGATGATTTTGCATCAGCTGGGAGACGAAATGAAACAATTTATTGCCCTTATCTTAGTTTTTACTTTTAGCCATTTTTCTTTTGCTAGCGTTAGTGTTCGGCAAGAAGGAGTTGGCCAAAGAATGAATGCGCTCCTTTTGGAGGGGCTGAGCAAGGAAAAGTATGCGGGTCTTTCGATCCTGGTGATTGATGCAGAGGCTGGAGAGTTTGTTGGACACTACGGTTATCGCGACATTGAAAAGAAACTAGTGCCCGACTCAGATACTCAATACGAGATTGGGTCTATTTCCAAAACCTTTCTTCGTCTCGCAATGGCGTCGCAATCGCAAATAAAATTGTTAGATCCAATTTCGAAATATTTGCCTTCGACCGTTCGCGTTCCTAAGCCCAGTGGTAAAGATATCTTGATCCGAGATTTGATGACCCACACAGGCATCAAGTTTTCAGTTCCGTGTACAGTTCGATTGCCTGACCCAAATGATCTGAAGTGTTTTGGTGTAAATTTGGACGCAGACCTTGTTGACCCGTATAAGAATACGAGTCGTGAGAACAATTATAAATTTCTTACGGAATATAGTTATACGCTTGAAGAATTCCCGGAGTATTTCACAGAACCTGGGATCTTCTATTCCTATTCTAATTTTGGTACAGGGCTCTTGGGTGAAATCCTCGGAGAACAAAATGGCAGTAGCTTTGAAGAATTCTTGCGGAAGCAAGTTCTAGAGAAGCTTGGAATGAACGATACTAAAATTGAAATGCCATGCGATGTGGATGGTTCATGTGAAAATTTGGCTCAAGTTTATTCAAAAAATCTAGCAACGGATAACTGGAAGCAGGCCTCTGTATGGCATCTTCCTGGGCTATCGGCGGCTGGGGGAATCCGGTCGACAATCTCAGACATGAAGAAATACTTGCTGGCTCAAATGCGGCCTGAAACTTCAGGAATACAAGAAACTGTTGAGAAAACTCAAGAGATTCTTCCCGAGGCAACAAGGCTTTTGAATAGCAACATCTGCAAGGAAGGCGAGCAACAACATGCAGACATGTGCAATCCTAGTCCAAAGGAAGCGTATTATGGGTGGGAGAGCGTTTCTCCTCAAACGGTGCTGTATCACGGAGGTGCTACTGGCGCCTCTCAAGCTATGATGATGTTTTCACACGATCGGACTTTTGGTGTCGTAGTGCTTTCCAACAGTAAGGTTGGTAAGGGGGAGAATACACTTTATCATTACCCAAATGACGTCGCTTTATGCGCCTTTCAGCTGGCGGGTAAGCCTGTTGTCGACTACGACTTTTGTTCGAGGTTGTAGAGCTAAACCCCAAACTCTAGCGAAATGTGAGCAGATTTCCTCAGGATTTTATGTTTCAGTTGAATGAGGTAGAAACGAAAGCTCTTTCAAGGTCACAATTTGTGACCTTGAAGCGCGGTGGAAATATCAAATACGCTCCGTATGCCTTTACGGAGCAGGGTGTTGCCATGCTCTCGAGTGTGTTGCGAAGCAAGGTGGCTATTCAGGCAAATATTGAGATTATGAGGGCCTTCGTAAAGTTTCGAGAGCTTGCTTCCAATAACTCTTGGATTCTAAAAGAAATTGATAGTTTGGAAAAGCGTGTAAGCCGACACGACAAGCAGCTTCAGCGACCATTTGTTGATGTGGTATAAATTCCGGCATGAAACAAAAGTCTTATTCTACTCGGCGGCTTGAATTGCGGAGGCTTACGCTTCGTGATTATAGTGCCTGGATTGCATCTCTGGAGAATTCGCTCCCTGCGCAAGACAAGTTTGACAAAGATCCTCTGCCTAAAGCTCGACGAACAAAAGCGGTCTTTGCAAGAAATGTCGCGAGGATGAGGGCGCAGGCTGCGAGCGATGAGGCTTATGTGTGGAACATTTTTTTAAAGTCGACTGGTGAGATGGTTGGCTGGGTAGATCTCGGGACGATCGCACGTGGTGAATATCAGCTAGCAAATTTCGGTTATTTCATTATCAATAACTTTCGTCGCAAAGGTTATGCGGAGGAGGCCGCGCGTACAATCATTAAAGCGGCCTTCCAGGATTTAAAGTTCCATCGCTTAGAGGCTATTGCAGATATTGATAATCGCCCCTCACATCGCATGGCCTTGAAGTGTGGTTTTCTGAAAGAGGGGATTCGAAAGCATTACTGGTTTCAAAACGGCCGGTGGGAAGATCAAATGGCTTTTGTGCTGACGCCTGAGCTAATCCGTTAGTACAAAAACTTTTCTAGAAAATTTCTATTCTCAGAGGTTTTGAGTAGGACGCCTGTGCTGATGGCCGGGAAAACTGTGTTGTAGGCCCACGAGAGAGTTGTGCGTGTTGCTATGGCAACAATTTTACCGGTTTTGTCAGTAATGGGGCCGCCTGAATCGTTGGGGGCAACTGATGCACCAAACAGTTCTGATTTATTTTTTGAGGCCCCAAGGCAATAGAATGATTCTCCAAGGCTGATTCCTTTGCATTCTCCAGCTTTATATCCGTAAATTTTTTCGTTGAGGGAAACCTTGCCCGCACCAAATATTGTATAGGTAGATAACTCGGTTGCGTCAGAGATTGCGCCGAATTTGTTTTCAAAAGCTTGATAGTCTTCGACTTCAATAAAAGCAGTGTGCCGCTGTAACGATGAGATCTTTTCTGATGAAGAAGCCCGTGCAGACACTAACTCCGCCTTTCCATTCAAGCCTTACTAGATCGTTTGTTTCAGCTGTTGAGCTTGCATTCACGACGGCAAAAGCGGTCGGCGTGGAGAGTGCGGCAAACAAAATAGTGTTCCTAAATATTTTCATACGTTTACTTGGAACACACGCCACTTCGCTTAGCTTCTTTTGAACTGCAAGATATTATCTGGCATCTCTGCGTGGGCGGGATTGGGTGTGAGTTGGTCCATCATTTCTTGGCTTGAGCTGCTTTTCAGTTTTACCTGCAAGAATGAAACGAACTGCGCAAGCTCTACAAACGATGTTTCGGGGGAGAATTCGTTGGTAGAGCTTGCGCCGATGCAGAGAGCCCTTCTTAACTGTCTCTGCTGAGAAAATAATTTTTTAACTGTTGTTTTTTTTACGCCTAGTGAGCCGATGTTTTCGAGCAAGGAAGAAAGCTGTTTGGCCAGTTGCCAATGCTTGATTTCAACAACGTCCGAAGGAGCTGCCGCCAGTGTGGTCGAGCTTTGGAAGAGTGTGTCTGTGAGAGTTGTCATCGGCGTGCATCCTTTGCAATGCTCTTCGTGAATGAATCCATAAGAATTTCCAACATTGATGCGCATTCGGAAGTCCCTATAGCCGCCTTGAATTCTTCAAGAATTGAGGCGGAAAGTGCGATCGAAGTTTTGCGCCTATCGTTGGGTTTAGAAAAAAGGGTCACGAGTTGAGTTGCGGTGAGATTGTTTGGGAGGTGCGGAAGTGCCTTCGAAGGCGCTTTGGCTTTCTTTTTCTGGCTACCTCTCATGGAGGTATTAAATACCTCCATGAGAGGTATGTCAAGCCAAGTAAAACTTGAGTTTTTGTTTTTAGCGTTTGTGATGCGGTGATGAGCCGGTCGGAAGAGGGCAGGCCAAGGCTGGTGCTGCTCCGGGGTTACTTTTTCTGGCAGTTAAAGATGCGCTCCCACTCCGGTGGGTAGTCGCCGTTGACTTGGGCTCCAGGAGTCCGTTCAGCATAGATGTGTTGAACGCTCTTGGAGTGAATGCCGCCGGTGATCGCCATGTCGCTGATCTGGACGCTTGCGTGTGGGGCAATAATAAATCCTGGTAGGCCAAGGTTCTGGACGCCGTGAGAGCGAGTGTTGATTTTATGGCTGAGGTCGGTTCCGCTTCGCGCCATGGTGAGTGAACTGGCATTTGGAAAGTTCCAGATGATTTGGTTCGGAAGGAGGCGAACGCCTGTTCGGTTGTCTTCGATTCCGTGGATACCTAAGTGACTAACGTTTATTTCGGAGCCAAGAACATTGATTACAAAAACAACATGTTTCGGGCCGGTGAAGTTTAACGCTAGAATTTTTTCAAAGTCTGATGAGTTTAGAGTAATGGCTTGAACCGTCGAGGAGGTGTCGATCACGGCTAGGTCCAAAACACCACCTCTAACCGAAGCACCAAGGTTCGTCTCAAAAGATCTCAGCCTGTGGGATAGGTCATCTAAAGTGTTCTTGTGCTGCAATAGTTGTTGCCCTCCGAAAGGGTCTGTTCGGCGAACTTTGCGAAAACCAGTGCGAAATAGATTGTTAAAGCGTGGTGCTGCAATTTCAGTACGAACATTGGCTTGATTCAGCGAAATGCTAGAGGACGACCAAAGAACGCCATCAATATAAAAGTTTCTGAGGTCAACGTTCGAGCCGGCTCCAACGTTGCCGAGAATATCACTATTCTGAGAGTGGATATGGGTCTTCGAGAAGACCGTGAATTCGTAAAGTGAATTTAGTGGCCTAAGGTCAGAATCTGAGCATGTTCTGCTATTTGAGGCGTGAAGGAGGGGGGAGGCGGCGACGGCTAACAACAGCAACTTTTTCAACATGGCGGGATTATACAATGGATAGTGCGCCGCGTCAAGATGCCGGGCCCGGATCTAAACCCTTGAAAACTATAAGACCCCCCGCCTGCGAAGACGGGAGGTCTCAACTACTTTTAAAGTAGTGTGGTGGAGGATTTACTTGCCTTTAAGGACCAAGAATCCAGCATCATTGTATCGTCCGCGTTGAGACGTTGCAGTGATTTTGATTCTTCGGATCTTGCGATCGTTGCGTCCGTTGAGTTCGACTCTCATCGTTTCACCTTCTGAAACGAACCCGCCGTAGACAGTTTGAACGTTTCCATTTCCAAATTCGATTTGGATGTTTTGGATTCGAATGTCGCCGTCTTTAGCCGTTAAGAGAAGTTTGCTGTAGCTGCCAGAGTGAACTCCAACATAAACGATTTCAGTTGAGAAGTATCGCTTTGCGAAGACACCAGTCCTGCCGAATCTTTCAACTTCGTTGCCTCCAGCACCGTCTTGGAAAGTACGAGAGCTACGGATGAGTTGGATCATCTCTTGACGAGCTTGGTTCATGGTACGCTTTTTCTCAGGTAATCGAGCATAGCGATCTTCAAGGACGCGGATCGTCTGACGAGCTTCTCGGATCGCGCTAACAAGGTTGTGGTCACCTCTGTGATCATTGAGTTCGTCGATAGCATTCATAAGAAGTCTAACCGCGCGGTTCATGTTGTCGTCGTGAACAGCTGTGTGAGCTTTGTTCACCATATGAATCACTTCTGTCAGATCTTCTTGGGCGCTGTCATCTTGCCGCTGAAGTCGATTGATGAGCTTGAGGGCTTGGGTCGCTTCAGTCTCAGCAATGTTTAGTTTGCGGAACTTTGGCATGTAGTTGTTGTTCAAGGCTTCGATCGCATCATCAAGGGCAGACTTAAGTTGCCGCTTAGCTGGTGATGGAGCAAGGTCCCGAACGTCGCTCAAAACATAGCGAAGCTTGTTTTCTGCTCGGTTCATTAGCATTGTGCCAGGAAACTGATATTTTGCTTGGTCGATCAATTGGAGGGCGTCTTTCACGACCTGTTTGTTGTATTGAAGGTTTGCGGCCATGGCTGGGGCTGAAGCCAAAACTGCTACTACTGCTATGGGGGTTAGTATCTTCTTGATCATTTTATTTTCCTCCTTGGGGGCTTTCTTGAAACTAGTGATACGGTTTTGGCCTCAAAAGGCCAACTTAAATCACCTTACATATTGTAACAAAAACGACACCTTAGGCTGGTTTTGCGCACTAAAAGTGCGCTAGCGCAACAAAAACGCCGACTTAGGCGGGGTGGCTTTTGTGCGGTGGGTTGTGGGAAAAAGAGGAAATATTAATTTTGGCTGAATCTAATTAGAGGAGGGAGCTCATTTGTGCCGATCACCCGCTGTGTGAACTTGTCGAAAATCCAATAGCTGCTTTGGTTTTGAAGCATGGGTTGGTGAATGACGTGCAAAAGAAAGGTTTGGCTTTCCTTTAGGCCAACTGTTTTACAAAATTCAGTGAGTTCGCTACTGCATTTTAGGTAAGAACGTTCTCGGCTTCGGTACTGAATGTTATTCTCAATAAAGGCTGCAAGCCGTTCCTTTTCAGGGAAGTGGATGACAGCTACATAAGAGGTTTTTCTTGAAGCGATCGTGAGATAAATTTCCTTTGCATCCGCTAAATCTGTTTTCGAAAAAGGCACCCACGAGAAAAATTCTCGGGGTAGATCGTCCCCGCTAAAGGGTCCAATGGTGTTTTCGGTTGCAACATTAAGTTTGTAAATTGCTAAAACAAAGAGAAGAAGGCAGGCGGCATAGACAAAGTTTATAAATTTAGACTTCTTTCTCATTGCCTTGTGCCTTTACCTCAACCCAGCTCGATTCTCCGAGAGCGTCTGACACTCTAACAAAGGCGCGGCCAGAATTTGTTGTGTTTAGGGATTTGGCGCGAATTCTGTTCTGAAGAGTCGGCGGCGGCGGCAGGTTAATTTTTTTCTTGGTGCTCTCCAGGCGAGCCTTAGGAACCGGTAAGCGCTTCTTTGCAAGGGACTTCGTTGGGGCTACGAATTTTTGAGCCGCTTGCTGAACAACTTGAATTGTACTTTGTGGGGCCTTGCTTGAAGTAGCGTCGGTAAAAAAGAGTACTGAATCACTCACGCTTGAGCGAAGTTCAACGTTTCGAGTTCCCACATACTTTCTAGATTGCTCAGCTAGATGTCGCGCACGTTTTAAGGACCTTTCTAAAAGCTCGAATGAGTCTATTTTTTGATCCTGAGTCACAAAGTAAGTTGATAGGGAAAAATCATAAGAATTGATCGTTGCGAATTTGGCAAAAGAATCAACCCCTGTTTTGAGGTGTTTGATTCCAGACTTAAGATTTTCACAGTTAACGATGAAGTTGATTTCGCCCTCGTCAGCGTGGAAGATAAAGATGTCTAGTTTTTGGCCGCTTTTCACAAGGGAACGACTAAAAGACTCGGCAATGGTCGGCCCACTGACTTTGGCACTTCCGACGAGCCAGTGCTTTGGTGGGGTCTCTCTGTCAATCGAAACACCCTCTGCCCAACTTCTTAGGGTTGTGCTGAAGTGGGTCCATGTCGCGAGCCTTCTTGTCTCGTCGATCCAATGGGCAGCAAATAGTTTTTTAAGAGTTTGTCCTTCAGACAGGGACTCGGTAATTGTTCGAGAAACTTCAGCATTTTTTGCAAGGCTTGAGTTTAATGTCACTGAATCCAGCTTGCCAACTCTTAATCCCTCGAAAACCTTCTTTACCCACGAGTTAACTTTTTGTTGCTTTCGAGTGGAGTGGATCAGAAATCCGAATACTAGACACCATGACCCTGCCACGGCGGCAAGCACGAAAGCGAGAGAGCTTATAGTAGAAGCCCAAAATCCTTTTAGTGGAACAAAGCTCAAAAGATGGAGATCGGTTCCGGATATGCTTGAGCTAAAAAATGAGTAATGAGGCATGTGGACATACGTCTTCAAAGCATCGGGCCCTTGAAAGTCTGGAGAATCAAAATTACTAAACAGTACGGGCTTTTTGGCTCTTGTGTCTATAAAGGCTTTGTTTGAAGCTGCAAGCATTGATAGGGCGCGAGCTTCTTTAGAGTAAGAAACGGGCTCTAATCTTTTGTTGAGGATGACAAAGCTGTTTTCTTGGTGGGCATCTAAGAAGGTTTCAAAGGCTCGGGCTCCATCGGTTGAGATATTAATCGACTGATTGATGAGAGAAGTATGAGTTGCCTTGAGTCCCTTGGGAGAAGGAAAAAATGAGAACTCTCCAACGGGAACTCTACCCGTTGTTCTTTGGATTTGATTTTCAAGATCTTCAATGTCTCTTCTGATGAGCTGTGCCGTTGTTTGATGCTTTACCCATTGAGACTCGATATTTGAGTTGAGTCTTTCTTGAGTCTTGTGGGCCCAAAAAAATATTGCGCCTAGGGCTATAGGTGTAAGCAATCCAAAAGACAGTGCAAGTGCACTAACCGTAGATCTGTTTCTGTCGTACCAATTCATAGGAATTCCCTCTCCTAATGTTAAGAATCGGTATATCTGAGAAAATACTTTAGTTGATAGTGAAGACGAGTCGCGCCAAAAGTGAAAAGCCAGTAAAGCCTACTCGAACGGGGTCAGCGTCGGTAGATTCGGCACCAAATGTTGTTTGATAGAGTATCGTTCCGCCTGCGGCAATAGATTCGCTTAAAGGATATTCAAGGGTGGTGGAGAGTCTCATGTTAAAGGCGGTTGCCCCAAAGATGGCCGATGCAGCCTCACTTTGGTCTCTCATATTCATAAAGGTCAAACCAGTCCCAAAGGTTCCATAAATTGACATTCCAAGATTGCTGATTCGAGTGTTCCCAGACTCGTTCCCTGTTTCAATAGGCTTGCCAAAAGGATAATAGGAGAATTGCAGGCCCCCATTAGAAATGGGAATGGATCCGAAGTCGGTGAAGAAAAAGGCTTCGTAATAGACTCCGGCCGAAAAGGGGTAATCAGGGATAAAAACGCCCATATCTCCAGAGAAGCTCATGTTGGCGCCCAGGCTTTTTCTTTCATTCGTATTGAGGTCGGTGAAAACCAGAGGTTTTCCTATGGTCATTCCTACTGAGACGGGCAGCGCCTGTGCTTTTGGGGCAAGAAGGGTGGCCAAGAGGAAGATGGTTGTCGCTAAAGCCAAAAGGCCTGAGGGCAAAGTTTTCTGATTCATATCCAGATAGAATAGGTTAGCGATTTTTTAAACGCAAGTTTAGTGGGTCAGGAGATAATGGCGAAGATGCCGGAGTGCGATCAACCATTTCAATCTCGTCTGCATTTAATGGGACTTCTTTTCCAACTTTTTCATAGGCTGTAATGAGGTATTGACGAGTTAGCTTCTCATACGGGTTGATTTCTAGGGCTCTCTCCCATGCGGAAATGGCTCTATCGAAGTCTTGTCTCAGATAGGCTACAGTTCCTTTAAGAACGTGCGCTTGGACCAAATACGCGTCCTTTTCTAGGATTTGGTCGAGCACGTCACTAGCCTCATCGAGCTTTTGTTGTTCAATGAGCTGCTGGGCCTTGGCGACTAAACCAACAGAAAGATCGATTTTTCGACGGTCGTATGATGCGGGGGATCCTGAATATCTCTGAGAAAATAGTGCGTCTTTATAGATCTCAAAAGTTCTCTCTAGCAACGCTAAGCGTTTCTTGAGCTCTTCTTCTTCGTCTTTTTCTTCGTCTGTCTTGGCATCTTCATCTTGTGGAACTGGCTTAAGGTTGATCTGATATTCTGACTTCGCCCCCGGCTTTCGGGCGATGAAAATTTCCTTTGGCTCAAAGGCCTCTTTTTCCACTTTGACGACAAAGCCTTCGCCAAACTTGGATAGATGTTCAAAGTTGACTGGTGATTCACCAATCTCAAAAACTTCCTTTGAGATGACGTTCTGTACAGCAACTTTTGCGCCTTCTGGGTACGTCTTTACGGCGTAGCGAGAGCCACATGCAGATAACAGTAGCAGTGCTATTATTAAGAAGCTACAGGTAGAAGTTTGTGTCTTATTTCTTCTCACGGCATAATCTAGATCGGTAGACTGAAATTAATAGTTTAATAAATAATTAAGAAGTGATGACAAAGGGTGCAAAAGTTTTGAGATATGGAAAAATGCTGCAGTGTGCGCCTATAAAGCGTCAAAGTTTTGGCGTTATTCTGTGCTTAACGGCGTTTTGGGGGGCAGGAAACACTTGGGCTCAAACTGGAAACGCCGTTCGGCTTGAAGTGACGAGCCTTGAGTTTGTGGATGGGGTGTCTGCAGTGAGAGACGACGGCATAGATGCGAGTGCCGCAGAAAAAAACAAGGCTAAAAACCCACAACAAATTGGAAGTGCAAAACGGGTAAGGGTTAATTTTAGAATTCCAGACAAACTACGAAGGTTGGAAAACCCCTACAAGGTTTCAAAAGAAGATGGGCGAGTGGGCTTATTTCTCAATAGAGATCGAGGAACTCATGCAAGTGTGCAGAGGGGAACTCTTGAAAGGTGTGAGACGGGATATTGTTCGGCCATCTTCGAGGACAATGCACTTTTTCGCTTTTATGCAGATAGCATGACCAAACCTTCAGAGTGGTTTGTTCAGACCCTGCAGAACCCGGCCATTGAAGAAAGATGGCTTGAGTTGGGCGCGCAGCCGGATGTACCCTGGATTATGGAGTGGAGAGCAGAAGCGCGGTACTCTCGTCAGGGGCTTTTTCTAAAGGAGAGCTCATCTACTGCTTATAATGCCTTCAAGCGTTCTCAACGCATTACTTACGGAAATCGTTATGACCTACAGCTTGGTCTGAACAATTTTGATTTAAACTATACGACTTGGTCTGTCTTTCTAAGCACTACAGGGTTTTTCGCGGATAGTTTTGAAACGAAATATAAGGGAAATACTTTAAGTCTGGGCTGGGGAGAGCCACTGGGTTCTTACACGCTTGCTGGGGTTCAGTTGGGAATGGAGAGTGCCGAGTTTGAAACAACAAATGATGATGAGGCTATTTTAAATTCTAAGTACTCGGCGGTTCCGATTGGACTCTACTTTAAATATATTCTGCCGAGAGATATATTTTCCGTGTTTAGCGGAAAATTTGCTTTGGAGTATGGACGAGGCAAGCTAGCTGTTGACTACAACTTGATCTCAAGTGCAGAAGATATTGGCGAATGGAAGCGTGGATCGTCTGGCAAGTGGAGCAAGCTTCAATTCTATGTGGAGCACTTCCTTGTGACGCGCTCTACTAGTATTTGGTTAACAGATTTTAAGCTTGGATCGTGGTTCCAATTCGCGAGGGCAAGCGAGACATTCTCGGGAGAGCCGGAAGGGCCCTCAACAGGGTTACCAGTGGGTACCGAAACTAGCGGCAACTATTTTTCTTGGGGTTTCACGTTTGGAAGGCAATATACATGGTGAAAAAAGCGTTACTACTTAGTTTTATATTTGGCTTATTTAACGGATGCTCAAGTGAGGATAGCGGGGCTCGGCCATCGAAGGATAGGGCGGATAATCCGGGAGCCCTGGTGAACAGGCTTGGCTTTAAGCCCAAAAAATATGTTGAGATAATTTTAGACGCCTCCGGATCCATGGGGGCTGAAATCGAGGGAGAGATTAAAATCAATACGGCTAAGCAAATGCTTGCTTTGGTCACTCAATCCCTACAAGAAGAACAGGCGGCGGTTTCCCTAACGGCGTTTGGTCATAGAAAGTCATGGTCCTGTAGAGATATTGAGCACATCTTCGATAATGAATACAAAAGTCCAGAGGAGATCATGTCGCGGGTAAACCCGATTTTTCCTGCCGTTCGAGGTAAGACACCGCTGGCAGCTTCTTTGGCCCTGGCTTATGAGCGATTGAAAAATATTAAAGGGCCCAAGGGAATCTTTCTAATTACGGATGGCGCAGAAACCTGTAAAGGTGATCCTTGTAAGGTGGCTAAGATCCTGAAGAAAGAGCTCGATGTTCAGATCTATGTCTTAACCTACAACCCCAGTAGTATTGAAGAATTCAAAACTCTTTCTTGTTTAGGGGAGAATGAACTTGTCAAAAAACCAGATGAATTTCTTGGGAAGCTTGCGGCTCTAAAGGCCCAGTTCGACCAAGATTATGAAAGAAAGCTAGAAGGGTTGGAGACGGTTCAAACCTTAAAGGTTCGAGGACCACAACAAGATGCCTGGGCAACTGCCACCTTAAGCACGGATGAAAATAAGCGCTACCGATTCTTGGGAATTGTAGGAACAAGTCTTCCCGTGGGGGTATTTGATGTAGAGGTGCATTATGATCCTCCAGTATTTTTTAAAGGTGTCGAACTGAAAGAAAAAGAAAAGAAGGTTCTAACTGTAAAGGGAGAAGGGGCGTTGGTTCTGGAATTAGATTTCCCAGGGGTGGAGCTCGAGGCCGTTAATCTCCTTGATTCAAGCAAATATCGAGTGATGGCAGGAGAAGAGGCTCAGGTTCCTATTGGAAAGTATAATGTCTATGGTATGACGACTTCTGGTCTCGCCTTCCAATGGCTAAATCAGGTTGTAACCCCGGCGGCTCGGGTTGAACTACAGCTTCCAAACTGGGCACTCCTCGAAATTCAAACGAGAGATAACCTTACTTTTGATTTGTTCCGGTACTACGACCCTAATAAATCACAGACGGCGTCGAGGGCTTCTTTCAATAAGGATATTTCGAAGGTGAAACAGTTTAAGGATTCCGTCGGATTTTTTACAACAAATGCGCCACATGTGGTTGAGCCAGGAGAGTATACTGTTGTTCTGAGTAACGGAACAAAAATAGACAAGTTAGTCGTCGAGCGAGGGCAAAAGTTTTTGGAAGCCGTTCGCTAGTTGATTACTTCTGAAAGATTCGTTGAAGCTTAACCATGACTCGACGATTTTTAGCCATGTTCTGAGGGAGAGCTTCTCCCGCTGGCGAGCGGTTTTGTAAAATCGGGCGCGTATCCGCGTACCCAATAGCTTCCAGTTGCTTTTGGGGGATGCCAGCTTCTTGAAAGATTTTGATGACGGCAATCGCTCGAGCGGCTGAGAGTTCCCAGTTGGACGGGAAGCGTGCGGTCGAGATAGGCACATCATCGGTGTGTCCCTCGACCCGTACTGAGAATTGCGAGCCAGTTTCTTTGATTTGTTTTGCGACTTCTTGGAGAAGGCGAAGACCTAGCGGGGATGGAGTTGCTTGCCCACTTGCAAAAAGTGCTTTGCCACGGAAGTTTAATTCTAGCCCCATGTGTCCCTTTTGAACCTCAACATCTTTGCCTAGGCCTGGAACACTTTTAATCTCTTTTTCTAACGACCGGTTCAATAATTCCGTAGGGTCTTGATAGCTGCCACCAAAGCCGTCTGCTCCTTCAACCTTGCCAAAGCGTTCAGAAGCTGATGCCGCTGCTTGAGCAAATTTTTCTTGGTCAACGTTAGACATCGAATACATCAGGACGAAGAAACCAAAAAGAAGAGTCATCATGTCTGCATAGGCGACGAGCCATTTTTCACTCGGCTCCTCGAAGTGTTCTTCTTCTTCGTGGTGAGAATGGTTGTCGATTTCGTAAAGAATTTCTTCTGT
This sequence comes from uncultured Bacteriovorax sp., assembly GCA_964640545.1. Taxonomy (GTDB): domain Bacteria; phylum Bdellovibrionota; class UBA2428; order UBA2428; family UBA2428; genus JBGSZX01. Next base: position 13,448 of record CAZXHL010000054.1, read on the forward strand.
CTTGGTCGCGCCTTTCGGAACGGGTTGTCTGCGAGGAGGTGTTGCCATCTTAAACTTCCTTTATGCTGCTTTACCCATGCCGCCGATTGCAGCATCGGAAGGGACTCGCTCGTGTAATGGAAGGTGTGAGTTAAGCTTTTCGACTACAACAAGAGGGGACTCCCGGCGCTTTAGCATCATAAGTCCCTCTACAACGACACATCTCATGGCATAGTCGTCAGCGGTTAGTTTTTGATAGAAATCGGCTAGAGGGAGAAGGACAAGGTTGGCAAAGCCAATACCCCAGAACGTCGCAACAAGGGCTACGGCCATTGCTGAACCGATGTTGTCCTTCTGAGATTCAAGGCTAGCCATCATCGCAATCATTCCCGATACAGCACCTAGTAGTCCAAATGCAGGAGGGAATTTAGATAGGGCCAGCCAAATTTTTGCATCGGCCGAGTAGTCTTTTTTGAAAAACATACTTCTTTGATTCAGGACTTCTTTTAGGTCTTTATCGCTAAGAACACCTTCTGCGATAAGCTGGTAACCTTCTTCGATAAATGGATGTGGAGCTTTTCTATTGGCTAGCTCATTTGGATTACTTCTCACAACTTGTGACGCTTTCACGAACTCTTCAACAAGAGCTTTCGTTTTTACTGTTTTATTGAGTAAGACTTTTGTAACAAGGACTTTTGCCAATCCAAAAATCTTTCTTATGGGAAAAGCGATTAACGCTGCGGCACTTGTGCCTCCAAGAACAAGGATTAGGGCGTGAGAGTCAAGGAAGATCATGGGGTCGATGACACTCTTGATGGCTCCAAACCAAACAACTACGGCTGCGGCTAATACTCCCAGAACTACTGAAATATTCATAAAATCTTCCCTCTTTATCCTTTACGCTGCCGCACCTGGGTCGGCTTCCATTTCTTCAAAAATATTGTCTATAAAGTCTGCACCGCCGTGCGAGTACTTCTCATATATGCTGTCCAAGAAGGCACGTCTTGCGTCGGCATTTTCCGGCCCGTTGGGCGCTTGTTCCAAGGTTGTGAGCATGTCTCCAACCACGAGGGCTTTCTTCTCCGTGAGTGCTCCAACTATGGCTTCACGAACCGCATGGTTCAGGCCCTTCATCATTTCTGCGATAGCCTCGATTGGGTAGGAGCGTAACTCCTCCTCAAGGACGCTATGGCGGAGATAGTTGAGATGTTCAGGGTATAGCCTAAAGCGCTTCGATCGCAGGACAATCCCCGGATCCGACTCTGCCATTTGAGCAAAAAGTTTTTCTTCCTCATAGGCAGATAAGTTGGATAGTGAGGTAAAGATTCTCGATTCGTTGGAGATTGTAATCGGCTGAACACCTTCTTCTGAAAGTCTCTGCTGAATGGTGGTTTCAATAAAGTTCACTGTCTCTGGATCTAGAGAATCGATGGTCGACAACATTGTGAGGACCTTTGCCCTTCTTGGTACTGTGAGTGAATTGAGAATGTCTTCTGCCATAGCGTCAGAAATCCCCGAGATAAACTGAGCAGCAAATCTGTCGTCTTCTCCCTCGAGGGCACGGGCTAGATCGTTGGCACTATATCCTTCGATGGCAAAGACACCCATGTCAGACTCAAGACCTTTGTGCTCAACTATACGAGCTATGAGGTAGCGATAGAGCATCGCAGCTTCGCCGAGGTCAATGGGATTTTCGTTTGAAACAGGATACTCAGCCATATACTGGCCGATGGTCTTCCAATGTTTTTGTGATACTCCCTTGAAGAGCATCAAGGCTTGTTCGAAGCCTAGTAGTTCAATCATGTAACCAACCCTGTAGGTAAACCTTGGATAGTCATCTAAAAATGATTGCAAGGCTTCGGATGTGAGCTTTGGATATTCTGCCACTAAAGTTTTGAGGGCGTCGACGAGCTCTTGAGAATTGGCCGAGGTCGGAAGTATAAGTAAAGAAGGAGAGATCGGATCGGCCTCTGATTGAATGTCTCTCTTGGGAGGAGCGTTTTCTGATTGCGGCTCTTCAATCTCTGCGTCTTCTTCCGCCTCCGCATCGCTACCAAAAAGATCGAGAGCTGCTTGCTCTGGATCGATCTGAATAGGGGCACCTTCTGTGGGAATGTTTTGTGTGGCCGAGAGATCACTAGAATCTTTTTTGTATTTCTTTAAGAAAAAGAACAATAAGGACGCAATTGCGGCAATAGCTAGGGTCCAGGCAAGAAATTCAACCCAGTTGAAGGGCTGAGGGGCGGGCTGTGCAGATGCCGGCATTCGGTCTTTTGGCTTGTCCCCAGAGATTCCAATGCTTCGAATGTTTATCTTGTCTGTTCCGCCAGCAATGTTGAGTTTCAGCTTACCCATCAAAGTTTCTTTTAAAAGCTCTTTGAGCTCATCGCCTTCGGTTAGGCTTCGTTCGTATTCCGGATCGAGAACGAGGAGGATATTTCGCTGTTGATTGATCGACTCGAGTTGACCAAGAAGCACGTTCTTTGAAAAATCAGCCTGAGTCTTGATGGTCCCAGGAAGTGGGGCATATTGGCTAGTTTGCGGAATACTCTTCAAGTCTTCTGGGGTATCGATTCGAACGTCGATGAGTAGTTTATATTTGTCATTTGGAACAATGTCTTTAAGTGCTTCTTTGGCAATTGTTTCGTAATGCCCAGAAAGCATTCGCTCTGCATATCTCGGCGACAATGTTGTGTTGGCCGCCTCACTTTGCGCAAAAGCACTCGTTGATACTAGAAGTATCAGCCAAACTATTCCCATCAATTGAGACACCAAAGATTTGTAGATCTTGCACATACAAGATCGTTATCGGTAGTCTGAGCTTAAAGCTTAATATTGGGGGGGTAAAAAGACGGGCCCTCAAGCGGCTGAATTTATTTGATTTTAAGGCCCTTGTTTTTGATTTTTTCTTTGGAGGCTGATTTTTTTAACTTTTTTAGAGCGATTTCGTATTGGCTTTCTAGAAAGCTTGATCCAGCTGCAAGCTCCAGGCGAAGATTGTTTCCTGAACGGTTGGAGTGCTTAATGGCGAATGTGTAATCCTCTTTTAACTCTGTTAAAGCTCGATCTCTGTCTTTCTTGAGTTCAGACTCTGTTACTCCGGTTATGGGAAGATATATGGCGGCGTCAATTTCGCCACTCTCGGCCATTGCCCTTCGTTTTCTAAGGGCAAGATGGTCAGGGTGGGTTTCGTCTAGATAGGCTGGCGCGCCTAACGCCCTTGGAGCGTAACGCTTCTGGGTGAGATCGGCTTCATCCTCGGAAGATTGTGTGGCGGTTTCTGCTTGCACGACCGTCGAGCACAAAGCAAAGACAAGAGAGAAGAAAAGTCTTTCCATATTTCCTAGACTACTATTTTAATCTCCAGAGTTCTAGGTTCGAGGTATCGAAAATAAAGCATCGATCTGATTTTTCGTGGCATGACATGGATGGGATCGTCGCGCTTGGTAGAGCGTTTAATCTTAAGATTGGGGATTCAATATCTGAAAGATCAATCGAGGTAAGTAGGGAAGAGTCCCTTACACTAATGTGGGCT
>CAZXHL010000055.1:0-16933 GCA_964640545.1 uncultured Bacteriovorax sp.
TAAGCTGCGAATCCGAACCCATAGCCAAATTGATCCACACCCACGATGCCATAGAGCATGTAGGTTGGCGGGAATGTGAGACTCGCCCACAGATATAAGAAGTTTGGAATGTTCATGGACAAGACCATAGGCCACAGACAGCGCTTGAGGCCCCACTTGGAAAGCACAAGTCCGCCGATAATTCCGCCAAGCGTGAGCGCTACAACTCCCACAACGCCGCCAATAAAACCAATGTCAGTGGTCGGGAGCCCCATGCCTCCTTTTGCTACAGGATCCATGAGGAAGAGTGCACTCATTTTTCCTACCATCGATTCGCCGAAGCGGTAGAACATAATAAAGGCGAGGATCACGGCGATGCGATGTTGCGCAAAGTATTCCTTGAAGATCTCATAGCCAATGCTGGGGCCTTTACGAGGTTGGTCCGTATCCGGCTTAGGGGCGCTGAGTTTTATAGCCAGCAATCCAATCCCGAAGGCAGCCGCGCCGATCCATAAGACCTTGGACCAAACAGCAGTAACGCTTTCTCCGTTTTGTTCAAATACTCCTGCGAGATAGACAAGAAAGCCGGTTCCAAAGATCATAGCGAGTCGGTAGGCTGTGGAACGAATGCCTACAAAAAATGCCTGTTCTTTCGGGTTCAGCGCTAGCATGTAAAAGCCATCGACTGCGATATCATGAGTGGCCGAGAAAACGGCCATCACCCCAAGTAAGGCGAGAAGAATGGTCCAGCCCGCTCCCTGCATGACCAGAAAGCCCATCACGGCAAGCAAGCCAAGCATGACGGCTTGAGTGCCGAGGATCCAATTTCTTTTGGTGCTGGTGCGGTCCACGAAAGGTCCCCAAAACATTTTGAGCATCCACGGCCACGTGATCAAACTCGTCCAAAGTGCGAGCTGATCATTGGGCACGTCCATTTTCTTGAACATGATCGTCGCCAGCTGATTGACGATGACATAGGGGACCCCCTCCATAAAATAGAGAGCGGGAACAAGGGCCCAAGCACGGGGTGAAATATCTGAAGATGTTTTTCTCAGCACCTTTTAAGTCTAATGCGCTTCGCTCAAACTACAAGTTTCTCAATTCGTGTTACCGTGTTTTTGGGCAAAATACTTTAGAGCTTCTTTGATAACACCTGCTTCTGAAAGACTTAGCTTTTGGCTCAGGGCCTTTAAAGTTTCGAGATCTTCTCTTCGGAGTCTGAAATTTTTTGTGGCGGTGGGGTAGGCGCCTTTTCTTCCTATGTGTGGAAGCCAGCCGTCACATTTTTTTAGGGGAATATTTCTGAAGCTAACTTTTGCTTCGCCCCTTCGAAGGCTATTGACGGCAGTTCTTAGATCTTCGGGAAAATCTTCTGTCATTAAGATTGCTGGCTTTTTAATGACAATCGCGGGAAGCAATTCCAAAACTCTAGGTTCAATGTTCTCGCCAACCCAAAGAGCCTCTTGGGCCGTAAATCTTCTGGGGCTTTTTTTGACTTGGGTGTCGATAAGTCTTTCATGGGCTAGGCGGCCCATGACTTTTCTATAACGGGGATCCTGCTTTAATTTTTTTAGTTTTCGGGCTTTCTTCTTGGCGAGAGCCTGTATTTTTTCTCGCTGGTTCATAAGATCGTCTCCAAATCGACATTGTATTTATCGGCCAAATCATAAATGCGATCATCGCAGTCTTCGCTGGCCAAATAATCCGTTAGGAGTTGTTTGTTTTTTGTGGGCGCCATTTTTGCTTTTGAAAGCATGATGAATACAGGCTCCGCTATTTTTGCATCGACGAACTGACCCTTATAAATGCTTTGATACTGAGTCTCTTCTGGCATCCAAGCTTTGTGGCCTTCGGGGTCGAGGCTTTTGTGGATGCTGGTTAGCAATTCATTTAGCTTATCTCGAACTCTGTGGGTTAGTTCGTTGTAGGTGTCGACATCCATGGTGGCGTTGATTTGAATATTTAAGTCGGCTTCGAGAAGAGCAGTTTGCCCAATAACTAGCACCATTGTTTCTTGTATCGGAGCAAGTCCTTCGTCTAAGGCTCGGCGATTTTCTTCCACAATCCATTCATCGAGTTTTTTGAAAATTTTCTTAAGCATAGGTATATTATATCATTGATTTATAAAATGTACGTACATTTTATTGTATATTAATATTAATAACTTATGTGTTATCTGTTTGAGGGGTTCAAGGGTTTGTTTAAACTTCGGCCCTCGCCTGCATAAAAGAATAGTGAGATATAGCTTCGGGGTTTTTGGAGACGGCACGAAGTTCGGCCTTCATGCCCTCCACCATTTCTTTTGAAACACACTCTGCTGCTAGCAGGGACGGAGCCGCACTCAATAACAATTCCGTCCAATATTGAATCGTGCGCCGACGTTTCTCGGGCTCCCGGTTGTCGAAGTGTAGAGAGATAACTTTGGTTTGGATGTTTTGGAAACCCTGACTCAGCAACAAATTTCCTAGCTTCGCTCCCACAAAAGGATCCCCAGCATTTTCCCACTGGTAATCGTTGAAAGCCATCCAGTACTTCCACGTATTGGGCGAATAAGGATTTAGAAAAAACGAAGAGTTCATGACCTCAGAAATATAAACAGGCGAACCTTTTTTTAAAACGCGTTTCACCTCGGACAAAACTTTCTCAGGTTGTGGAATGTGTTCAAGTATCCAACACAAAAAAGCTCCGTCGAATTTTCGTCCCTCAAAATCCATGTCTTGAGCATTTGCCTTCTGAAAATTGAAACGCTCGGCGCCTAAAAAACCTTTTTCCATGCGCTTCTGAAGAGTGGCGAGCTGTCTATCGGACGAGTCGATGCCCGTGATTTGAAGCCGTGGAAAACGTCTTAGAAGAATTTCCGTCTGAGCCCCGACACCACACCCTACTTCTAAAATTCGTTCGCAGTCGCTAAAATCAACATTGCGGTAAAGCGCATGTTCAAAATAGTCGGCTTGGCGCAATAGGCGCTCCTGCTCTTCATCCGAAAAGCCATGCAAATAGGGAAAATTGCTAATATCGGTGTTCATTGACCGGAAACATAGGCACCACGCCGATTTCTCGCAAGCATTTAACTGTGTTCCGAGCCTAGATTGGTATCAGCTCCCCCAAAATGAGCCAAAACTATAATAAAGGCAGCCTTTTGTGGGCCCGCTCATGTATTTTGCGATGCCCATCAATGAAAAGCTTAGTGGCTCGAACGCTTAGTCTTGCGAGCGCTCTTTACGCTCTTTGCGCTTTTCTCTACGTTCTTCTTTTTGTTCTTTGCGCCATTCTTTGACGTCGCCGCGTTCGTCTTCATCGATTTTTCCATCACCATTATCGTCGAAAGTTTCTAACACTTTCATGCGTTTTTCTTTTCGTTTTTTCTTGAGCTCGATTTTCTCTTCATTGTTCAGCTGGCCGTCGCCATCTGCATCGAAATGTTTGAGGGCCCGCTTGTGTTGCCTGGCTTTGCGCTCAGCCTTTTTTTCTGATTTCTCGTCTACCTCATCTGCTGAGGCCGTGGGCGCGTTAATCGTCCCCATTGTAAAAACGAGAGCTAATAGTTGAAGAAGTTTGTAGTCGATTTTCATTGTTCCCCCTAAGCGGCCTCTAGACCTTTATGGCTAGCTTTCATAGTGTAGACGCAGTCGGAGGCAAAAAGGTTCAGATAAATTTGAAAATAAATGTTAAAGCCTTCAAATTGTTCGGTCTTAGCAAGAAATTAACGAGAGCCTCACCAAGACAGCCTTCTTTTGCACCTAGTTTGATGCGCATATTGGGGCTATTGTGGGGTAGTCGTATTTTATGAGAGGGCTAAGAAGTGTTTTTTAATCAGAAAGTCCTTAATGAAGACGTTCAAATGTGTAGTCTATCAAAGGGCTCGGGACCTCATTTATTAATTTTTGGTGCGATACATGGAAATGAAACATGTGGTCCTGAAGCTCTTGAGCGGATTCGATTTGATATTGATTCGGGAAAAATTTCATTGAAGCAAGGTACTGTCACTTGGGTGCCTGTCTGTAATCCGGAAGCCTTCAAAAATGGGGCGAGGTATGTCGAAGAAAATCTGAATCGAGTTTTTGAAGTTTCTTCGAATGTTAAAAGCTACGAAGAAAGACTGGCTCAAGTTCTTTGCCCGCTTTTTGCGGGGGCAGATTTCTTCCTAGATCTTCATAGCATGCAATCAGAGGGAGATCCTTTTGTTTTCCTAAATGAATCCACTGAGGCATCTCGAGTGTTTTGTGAGTCTTTAGGACTGCCCTATTTGCTTGAGGGGTGGCCAGCGGCCTATCGAAAGATGCCGCAATTTCGATCGGCATGTACACAAACGTTTGCGGATAAATTGAATATCCCTAATGCATTGGTTGAGTGTGGTCGCCACGGTACAGCTGAGTCTGCGCAAGTTGGCTACGAAAGTGTGAAAGCTGCACTTAAGTATCTGGATATGATTCCTCCTGAATCATCTAGCGGTTCCACAAAGAAACCGATTGCCATTGAGATGAAGGACATTATTTTACGAGAAAATGCGGGAGACAGTCTCGCGCGTGATTGGAGAAATTTTGATCCTATCAAAAAGGGGGACTTGCTAGCCACCCGATCGTCTGGTGTGGAGATCCTCGCGCCTTATAGTGGCTACATGATTTTGCCAAGTCCGGATTCAAACGTAGGGACGGAGCTTTTTTATCTAGGGACCTAGACTTCATTGAGCAGGGGCAAAAATGAGGCTCTAATTAATTGTATTTGGACCTAATTTTTCCGATCCAAAGCTCCGAAAAGTAAAAAGATGCAATATCTTAGGCAAATTGTCGGAGTCCTATGCTTGGCCTTAGTGGCGGGGCAAGCTTCTGCCATGGATCCATTGCGGGATCCCAAGAGACTGCTCTCTCCCAAAAGAGAAACTGTTGAAGTTGTAAATACCGCGAGGGTCATTCTTGCCGACTATGACTTGATTCGAAAAGATTTTCCGGGGCTCGCAGCAAAATCAAATGAAGAGATAGATCAATGGCTGTTAAAAAATACAGCTGTCATTTCCAAACCTCAGGCAGCACAAAGCAAAGTCAACACATCAATTCAAACCAAGGGTGAAATGAATGCCTATCGCCCCAAAGACTATAATCGAGCCATTGTTGTCGACACTCCGGAGGGACTCATCGACATAAAAGGCGCAGGTTCACTGAATCCCAACAATAATCATCACGGCCGAAACGGTGGAAATGGATTAGCCTCACTTGGCGAATCCATTCGTGAATTTAGTTACCAAAAACTTGTTGAGAATGTGTTTCGTCATGCAGATGCTCCGGTCGAAACTGTAGGATCTTACGCTGTGATTGATTTGGGTTTCGACATCAAGCATGTCGATGGTGTGGTGGCTCCCGCCGGAAGTATTCTTCGGCAGGCGCACAGGCGTAGTGAGGGAGAATACAGTCTCTTAGGTGAGACCCGCTCGCTCGAGATTGAGCGTGTCTTGAGACGTTATGGTATCAGCTCTGGTGGTGCCGCGCTCCAAACATCGCCCAATGCGCGGATTAACATCCAGGGAACAGCTGATGGCGCCGTTCTAGATTTTGGAGCTTTTCTTGTTGAAGACAAGTTTACAAAGCCAGCAAGACATTTTTATGGGACGAAGATTTTGCTAGACCCTAAGTCGGCTGATTATGTTCAGCCTGACCCTAAAATTAGAGTGCCTTATGAGGATTGGGGTTTCACTCGCAGTGGCATTGGAGATCCGACTCAAGACAATCCTTGGATTTACGCCCATGAACTAGCGATCTCGCTTAGAGATGGAACAGCAACAAGGGCTGATGCTGAACACCATTTGAAGACAATGCTCAATCCTGCGATCGAGAGATTTGAAGCAGCTGGTTTGCGTCCTGTTCCTTTCGTAATGGAAAGTACCGTTAAGACAGTTTCGATAGGCAAGAGCTGCGCTACTTTGTTAAATAGTTTGGTCATCAATCGTTAAGGACTATTCAGAGCTATTCGACCCCACTTTTTAGGGCCATTCCCACATAAGAGGTCCAGCTCCCACTGCCTTCAGCCACCTTGCGGAAAAGAATGCTTGGGATATCGAGGAAGATGAGGTCTCCTTTCTCAAGAACGCTTTCGGCTTTTAAACAGGCCTCACTCCAAGAATGAGAGCTATGAGAATTTGCAGAAGCTTGGTTGATGTTTAGAGTGGTAGTTATTAAGAACACTGCTATTAGAGTTCTGTGCGTAGACCTGAGCCTCATCACTCTGCTTAGCCTCCAGACAAGGATGGCTTTGTGTAAAATGAACCACAAGGTCTTTAAGCGTGGGGAAGAATTGAAGGCTCACAGCCAAATGCTTGAATTTAAGGACTGCTGCTTGAATGTCTCGGTCTAGTTGCTACTATTTGTCGTATGCGTTTGAAGGTTTTAAAGCTTGGTAGCCTCCTATTGATCGGGCTCCCGGTGACTTTGTATATATTGTTCTATTTGTTTCTAAGCTTCGGCGAGTGGAGGGCCGGCCAAGATCGTGCGTTGGCGGAATCCATTTTTAAAAACAGCAAGGAAGCTCACGAAATCTATCTTTTGGATCATGGAAAGTTGTCTCTAGCGGAGAGAATCAGGTTAATCAGATCTGCCGAAAAAAGCATTGAACTCGAATTCTTTATTTATAACTTGGATGGGGCAGCTAGATTGATCACACATGAGCTTTTAAAAAAGGCGCAAGAGGGAGTAAGGGTAAGACTTTTAGTAGATTTCTCTGTGCCTGTTTTTGTGTTTGGGCCAGAGTATGCCTTTTATTTGAAGGAGCGTGGTGTTGAGGTTCGGTACTACAACACTAGCGGTCTAGAGAGGATCTTCGCAGTTCAACATCGTAGTCATAGAAAGCTTCTAATCGTCGATGGTAAAAAGATGATTACCGGGGGCCGCAACATTGCAGACGAATATTTCGATCTTCACCAGTCCTATAACTTTCTAGATAGTGACATCTTTGTTAGTGGAGAAATTGTTGGAGCTGCTTTGTCTAGCTTTGAGCTTTACTGGAATTCGGAATATGCGAGTAGCCCTGAGGCTAGCTCTACGGACTTAGACCCAGAGGAGTTCGCTCATCTAAAAGAATTTTTTGTCCAGGACGTTGATCTTGGTGAAAAAGCAAATAGCATTCTCAGATCAGCTCCGAGTTCACTTGTGCAGCCTCATATCTGTAGGGACACAACGTTCGTCACAGATTTTCCTGGAGCCCTACAGGAAAACAGAAGAGTATTCTATGTGCTATCTGAGTTGTTTGCGTCGGCAGAAGAAGAAGTCATTGGTGAAAGTCCATACGTGGTCTTGAGGCGGGAAGGGCTGGACCTGATTCAATCTATGGTGTCGAAGGGAATTCGTACGAGATTGCTGAGCAATAGTCTATATTCGACCGACGCTTTTTACACGGTTGCAGCTCTTTGGCCAACACTCGACGATCTCTCTAAGACAGGAATAGAGTTAATGGTCTATGGGGGGCGGGCGCCTGAGTACCATGAGGTAGGTCGGTATGGGATCCATTCGAAGCGTGCTGTCGTAGACAATAAGACAGTTATTGTGGGTACTTACAACGTCGATCCTAGATCTGCGAATCTCAATTCAGAGTTGCTAGTTGTGTGCAAAGATCAGCCTGAACTAGCGCGTGAGGCAAAGCAATCTGTCTTGGATCGCATGACTCATTCCAAGTCAGTTGTTAATAGGGACCTTGTAGAGAAAGAAGTTCTCCTTGAGAATGCCCCACTGAAAGATAGGGTATTGTTCTGGTTGTCGATGCCCTTGGCTAGTGGATTTGCTTTTCTTCTTTAAGTAATTTCAGAGTGTGTTTAGTTTTAGCGGCCGAGACATTTCTGTAAGGCATTGCGTGCCCCTGAGCAAAATCTTTTTGTGCCCATTGAATCGATTGGGAATTGAACAGGGTAGGGGCCTCGAACAAGCATATATTTGATCTTAAGGGAGCCTGGCAATCCAAAGCCATTGTTCTTGAGAAGATCAAACAGGTCACAATTTTTTAACTTTTTGTCAGTTGCTTCGGCTTCAAAAGCATTTTGGCTAAGGATCCAACACGGAACTTTGTTGTAGTCTCCGTCGTTCGGCTGTCTGCCTTCGCAATACCAGAGGGCGTAGCCTGATTCCGCTTTGTTCTTCACGATTCGAATAAACTCGTTTTGTTTATCCTCACTTTTTTGGATCAAAGTTCCCCATTCAGAGATGACTTCATTGTTGAGCTGGGGTGTTACCGGAACGCCGTCTGGGGCACAGCTCTCGGGGGCTCGGGTTGGTAGGACAATTGGCTGTACTTCTGTTTCCTCGGCGTCAGAGCTTTGAACTTCTTCTGAGGAGGGGCTTCGTTGTGCACAGGTTGAAAACAGAACAGTAAGGAGGAGAATTTGGCCAAATTTGCCAGATAATCTTTGCATGCCTAAATTTTAACGCTTCTGGGGGGAGTTCGCGCGGAAAATCTGAGCTGATTATCGCCAAAAATTTTTCGATTCGAGCGGGAAAGAGATGGCGGAGGGCATTGTTTCGTATTTATATGGTCAAATGAAACTTTTAAAAGAGCTATGCCAGGCCCCAGGAATACCAGGACGAGAACAAAGTGTGATTGATATCATGACAAGAGAGCTTAAAAAAACAGCCGATAGCGTGTTAGTTGATAGTTTCGGAAATGTTTTGGGGTTTAAAAAGTCCAATAAAAAGAATGCACCCAAGATCATGATCGCTGGTCATATGGATGAAATTGGCTTTGTTGTTTCTCATATCAATGAAAAGGGCTTTGTTTATTTCTCTGGTCGTGGTGGACATATTCCGAAAAATATCTGTGCGCAAAGAGTAAACATTTACGGCAAGAAGACTCTGTCTGGAGTGATTGAATCGGCTAGCAAGATTGGCCAACAATCAACTCGAAATGAATTGCCTTCGATCACTGATATGTATGTCGATACAGGTTACACCAAAAAAGAATTAGAAAAACTTATTGAAGTTGGTGACCCCATCGTCATGGATGGTCCTTTTGTAGAGCAGGGTCAGACCATGATGTCTAAAGCCTTCGACAATCGTGTCGGATGTTATATCGTTTTAGAGGTAATGAAGAATCTCAAAGGCAAAAAGTTAGCTTGTGATGTTTATGCTCTTGGTAGTGCGCAAGAAGAAGTAGGTGTTCGAGGTGCAAAAGGGGCGGCAAAATCGGTCAACCCAGATATTGGAATTGCCCTCGACATTACCGCGGCCTTTGATACTCCAGGTGTTGCGCCCCAAAATCAGGTGACTCGTTTGGGTGAGGGTGTCGCCATCAAAATCAATGATATGGGTGCTATTTCTAATCACGGGATCGTGAAGCACTTTCGCGCTCTTGCTAAAAAACACAAGATTTCTCATCAGAACGAGATTCTTCCTTTTGGCGGGACGGATGCGATGGGCATGCAGCTCTTTGGGAGCGGAGCCGTTGGTTGTCTATCGATCCCCACGAGAAATGCGCACAGTGCAAATGAAATGATTAACAAAAACGATCTCAAGGCCTCGATCGACTTGCTAACCAAGTTTTTAGAAACAGCACACCTGGTGAAGTTAGAGTTCTAAATGATGTCTGGTCGAATCAAGGGGCGTTCGAAAGCCTCTGATCTTCTTTAGTCATCTCGACCGGGGGCTTTTCGATTCTTCTTTTTGGAGCCAACCTGTTTCTTCTCTTCGACTCGGCGTCTTTGCGAGCCTTTGGTTGGTTTGGTTTTGATTCTTTTCTTTGGTGCCGTCCAGCAGGCAAGTATAAGTTCACGAAGTTTTTGGTAGCAGAGTTCTTCATTGCGAACGAGGCTTCGGGTTTCGTCACAAGTAACGATAAATTCACCTTCAGAATTGATTCGTGTCGCGTAAGATGTGGCCACTCTCGAACGGACTGCTGTGGGGATCCAGTCTGCACTCATCAGTTCGAATCGAAGCTCTATTTTGGTTTCGACTTTGTTAACATGCTGGCCTCCGGCTCCCGAAGATCTAGACCGTTTTGTTTGGATTCGATTCTTCGGGATCTGAAAGTCACTCTTGTTCATATCTGAACTCTAACCGCCGCCCACCAAAAAGCAAAGAGTGTCTTAGTTCTTGGCGTCGTGATTGTAAATGTGGACGTCACGCTGAGGGAACGGAATGCTGATCTTGGCTTCGTCTAACGCTTTTTTTACGCGTTCTTGAAAGTCAAAGAACACGCCCCAGTAGTCCGGTGTTTTCACCCAAGACCTAAAGGCAAAGTTGACTGAGCTGTCTGCCATGGCAGAAACCGCGATGAATGGAGCGGGATCTTTGAGGACTCGTGGGTCGCTTTCTGCAATCTTTTTCAAGATCTCTCGAACAGCATCAATGTTAGCTGAATAGCTGACGCCGACGGTGATGTCGACACGGCGAATGGCTTCCGCGGTTACGTTTACAATGGTTCCAGCCGCTAAAGCGCCATTGGGTAGGATAACCCTGCGGTTATCGAGCTTATTAAGCCAGGTGTGAAAAACATCGATCTTCTGAACCGTACCTTCTTCTCCTTGGGCAAGGATGTAATCACCCGTCTTAAAGGGCTTGAAGATCAATAGCACGACTCCGCCAGCGAAGTTTGAGAGACTGCCCTGGAGGGCGAGGCCCACTGCTAAACCTGCCGCACCTAGAATAGCGACAAAAGATGTTGTCTGAAATCCGACCATTTCTGCAACAGATACAAAAAGAGCCACTTTAAGCATGATGCTAACGAAACCTTCTAAGAAGCTTTCTAGGCTTGGGTCGAATTTCCTTTTCTCGAATTGGACGTGGATAAAGTGAACTAGTCTGCGGATAAACCAAAGACCGACAATGAGCGAGACAATCGCAAGCAACAAATCAGGCAGGAAATTCATAAACTGCGTGATAAATTGAGAGATTAATTTTTCGATGTTGAGATTTTGAATCTTTTCCATGGCCATTTAGTAGGTCATGGAAAAGTGTAAATCAACGAATTTTTAAAACTCTAGGTTTTATCTCTTGAGCTGTCCTAATTTTGCGAAGGGATTGTTTTTGAAGTCTTCTCTCGGAGCTGCTTTGCCTCCGCCGGAGCTTTGTCCTCGCTTTTGAGTCTGAGGACTGCCTTGTAGGCGCGAATTTGATGCAGAAGAAGTTTGTTCCTCAAGTCTCATACTTAGTGCAATCTGTTTTTTGGCTTGGTTAACTTCAATCACTCTGACTTTGACTGTTTGCCCTGTCTCAACAACTTCCCTTGGGTCTTTCACGAAGTTATGGCTCATTTGAGAGATGTGTACGAGCCCGTCTTGATGAACGCCAATATCCACAAAAGCTCCGAAATTGGTGACGTTCGTGACGATTCCAGGGCAAATCATTCCTAGCTCAAGGTCTTTGATCTCCGAAATATCATCGCGAAAACTCATCGCCTCAAAAGCGTCGCGAGGGTCGCGGCCTGGCTTCTCCAGTTCTTGAAGGACGTCATTGAACGTAAAATCTCCCCACTTGGCTTTAAGCTCTTTGGCTTTGCTGAGAATCTTTGCGCCCTCTTTGCCAAGAAGATCTGAAATCTTGATGCCACTTTGTTTGGCGTGAAGCTCAAGGTCTTCGTATCGCTCGGGATGAACTCCTGTTTTGTCGAGAGGATGATCAGAGTCCATCACACGAAGGAATCCTGCAGCTTGCTCGAAAACCTTGTCAGAAAAACGCGCAACTTTAAGAAGAGTTTTTTTGTTTTTAAAGAGGCCGTTGCTTTCTCGATGTTTCAAAATATTTTTTGCAAGTGTTGGCCCGATCCCTGAGACTCGTGCGAGCAAATATTCAGATGCGGTGTTGAGGTCTACGCCTACTTTGTTCACGCAGGTGTCGACAACCGATTCAAGTGCTTTCTTAAGGGCGGGTTGCGAGACATCATGTTGATATTGTCCAACGCCGATGCTTTTCGGGTCGATTTTGACAAGTTCTGCTAGCGGGTCCTGAAGCCTTCGGGCAATCGAGATCGCGCCACGAACCGTAAGGTCTAAATCTGGAAATTCTTTGCGAGCCACTTCGCTTGCACTGTAGATGCTCGCCCCCGATTCGTTCACTAGTATTACGGGAATCTTAGAGTGAGGACTTCCTTTGAGTGCCGATCTAAAAAAAACTTCCGTTTCGCGGCCCGCGGTTCCGTTTCCGACGGCAATGGCTTCAATCTTGAAATGATCGAGTAGCGAAGGCAAAGCAGCTTTTGCTTGTTCTTGCTGGGGCCCTGTTTGCAAGTGGAAGACTCCGTGATGAAGCATTTTTCCAGATTGGTCGACGATGGCAAGTTTGCAGCCTGTTCGAATACCGGGGTCTACTCCGAGAACACACTTTGATCCCAATGGCGGAGACAGTAAAACCTGGCTGACATTGTTTGAGAAAACCTGGATCGCTTCAGAGTCTGCAATGTCTTTGAGATGTTTGTGAAGTTCGTTGGTGATGCTCGGGCTTATGTAAACTTTGAATGCCATCTTGGCACATTTTTTAAGGGTCTCAGCGCAAGCTGAGTTTTTGTGGGCTCCGCATTCTTCTTCTAGGCGTTTGATGAGTTGTGCTTCAAAGGCCTCTTCTTGTCCAGGGGCTCCACTAATGCTGAGAGAAAGTTCTTCTTCCAGCCAGCCTCGGCGCATAGCTAGGTAACGGTGTGTGTTTTCTTTTTTTTGTAGCGTAGTTACGCCTTCACTAAACTCGAAATATTTATCAAACTTGCTTGGAGTTTGGGCCTTCGTGCCTTTCTTGCTGTGGACATAGGAGTTCTTAAAGAATTGATCCCTAATGTACTGCCTGTTCTCGACATTTTCGGAAAGCTTTTCAATGATAATGTCACAAGCACCTTTGAGGGCTGTTTCGACATCAGGAATTTTTTTGGTCTTGTCTATGAACTTAACTGCTTCAGTTTCGGGAGACACAGATCCGCCGGTGCTCCCTTGTTCCCAAATCCAGTTTGCGAGCGGCTCAAGACCAGCTTCACGGGCAATGACAGCTTTGGTTTTGCGTTTTAATTTGAAGGGAAGGTAGATGTCCTCGAGTTGGGCGAGAACAAAGGTGCTCATGATTTTGTTTTTGAGGGCGTCAGTAAGCTTTTCTTGCTTAAGGATTTCGCTACAAATGTATTCTTGTCTTTTTGTGATTTGTTCCCAGTTTTCTTTGGCGTCTAGAACCTGTTGAATTTGAACTTCGTCGAGATTTCCAGTCATTTCTTTTCGGTAGCGGGCCATGAAAGGAACCGTTGCGCCCTCAGCAGCTAGTTTGATAACTGATTCTGCAGATTTTAAAGAAATATTTTCGAGAGATGATTTAAACCAAGCTTCTAAATTCATAAGGTTGGCATGCTCTTATTTTGTGCTCTCGTTATCAAGAGGCTTGCGAGAATTTTACTGACGCGTTAGGAAATATCATGGATCATCAAATCAAAGATAAGTGCCCAATTTCCAAGGACCAGTCCAAAGTTCCGTCCAAAGTTCCGTCCAAAGTTCCGTCCAAAGTTCCGTGCGAAGGTGTGGGCGATAATTTTGAGATGAGCTCCCTCTTAAGGGCCCAGGAGAAAACATGGGAACTTGTCGAAGAGCTGAGAAAATTAATTAAAATTGGATTGAAAGAAAAAGAAGCCATCAAGTTATGTGATGAGCTATTTGCGGCGCATGGTATATCTAAGAAATGGCATAAAAATCGAATTCGATTTGGCACCAATACCCTTACCGCTTTTAAAGAAGATTCTGATTTTGAATATGTGCTTAAGGATGATGATATTTTCTTTGTGGACATCGGGCCTGTTATAGATGGTTATGAGGGAGATGCGGGACAGACCTTTGTTGTTGGGGATGATCCTGAAAAGCTAGCTTGCGCCAAAGCCTCTAGGGAATTGTTTTTGAAATGCGAAAAGCAGTGCTTTGAGGCCAAGATGTCCGGTCAGAAATTGTATGAGTGGGCCCAGGGACAAGCTCGAGATCTCGGCTGGGAGTTAAATATGAAAAGTTTGGGGCACCGGGTGGCTGATTTCCCGCATGCTCTCCATCACAAAGGTACATTGGCAGAGGCGCAGTTTGAGCCGAGCGAGGGGCTTTGGGTGCTGGAAATTCAGCTCCGTCACCCCCAAAAGGAGTATGGTTCCTTTTTTGAGGATATTTTGCGCAAAGATCGTCTGTCGACATGTTGATTTTGTTTCTTGCAAAGCCTAGTGTGGCCTCATGACAAATTCGACTTCTCATTCAGAATCCGAAGTAGGTGGAATCGCTGTTGCGACGGTGGTCTTCTTGGTTGGAATGGTGCTTTTAGGCTCATTGATTTACGGCTGGTCTAAGCCAATTGAGCGTCCAGAAACGAAAAGCTTTGCGAGCCGAGTGCTTGATCGCCAAGCGGGCCAGTCAGGAGCTGCTCTCGGTGTTGCCAATAGTGCTGTGAATAGTGCGGGTGATGCGGAAATGTCTGGAGCTTCAGACGCCGAGCCTGCTGCTGAAGCTGCTAATGAAGAAGAATCTTGGGATTGAACTTAAGAACCTTCAATCTCATCAATTTTCGCATTAACCGTTACCTTTAGTTTTTTGGGTTAAATTTTTTCGATTTAAAATCCTCAAAGTTAGCATCTTTCCTTGCGCCGATGGCATTGATCGCCTAGACAGCGCTTTATAGACTATGTGCCGCTTCTACAAAGTCATATTTGCGTTTATGTTTTTTCTAGCTCCGCAGTGGGGAAGGGCCAACTTTCCCGAGCGACCTATAGAGATTGTGGTCTATACGAACCCCGGTGGTGCGATTGATGTTTTTGCCCGCAAGTTTCAGAAAGTAGCATCCAAATATACCTCAGCTACATTTGTTGTTGTGAATAAGGTCGGTGCTGGTGGCTTGATCGCCATGAAGCATATCGCAAGAGCTCGGCATTCAGATTATATGATTGGTGCCATTACGAAATCTGTTTTGGGGAAGATTGCTAGTAGCTCTTCGGGCATTGATTTGAATCAATATCATTGGCTAGCCTCTATGGATTCCGATCCAGAGGCGATTATTGTTAATTCAGAAAGCTCCATTTCAACATGGGATGCGATGGTAAAAGATGCGAAAGATCGTCCCGGGGAGCAACTTTGGGTTGGGCCAGCCAGTGGAGGAAACGATCACATCATGGCCACAAAGCTTTGGAAAGAGTTAGGCATCAAAGCAAAGTGGATACCCTATACAAGTGGTGGCAAGGCGATGGCCGCTTTGATGGGGCAGCAGGGGGTCGTGTATGTTGGCAATCCTTCAGATGTCTTAGGTAAGGGCTTGCTCAAAATTGTAGCCATTTCCTCTCCGAAGAGATTGACGAAGAAGTTTAAGGATGTGCCAACGCTCAAGGAGCTTGGGGTGAGCGGATTGGATCAAGAAATTATTTGGAGAGGTTTCATTGCTTCCAAGAAAATGAAGCCTGAGGCGATAAAGTTTTATAACGATCTTTTAGAAAAGGTAAACAAAGACCCCGAATGGATTCGTGGCATTGAAGATGGTGGTGCCAGAGCAGATTTGATTCTAGGTCAGCCTTTTAAAGACCTCGCCGAAAAAGATCTTGCAGAGTTTAAAGAAGCTCTCAAAAATTTATCGCTATGAACCTAGGAACTAAGCGAAGAATGAAGGGCGAGGGATTGTTGCTTTGTTCTTTGTTTGTGGTGAGCTTCTCACTTTTGGGTTATTCTTTCTGGACGTCAATTGGAGCTAATGAGGCCATGTATTGGCCACGTTTTGTTTTGGCCCTAATGGTTTTCTTCGTGCTATTGCAGGGCTTTAGTCATCTAAGATTAGCTAAAGCTTTGGGAGCTGCTAAAGCTTTGAATGAAGATCGCAATGTGGCTGGTCTGCCTTTGCGCGTGTCGAAGCTTCTCGCCTTTGCTTTACTACTGCTTTGCTTTTACTTCTCAATTGGGTTTTTAGGTTTTTATGTTGCTTCAACCATGCTATTGGCCGGAGTTTTATTTCTTTTCGAGGTCAGACGACCCTTTCAATATATATTGTTACTTTCGTTTTGGCTTGGACTTCTAATTTTTGTTTTTGAGGGGGTGATGAGCTTGAGTTTTCCAGATTCAAGTTGGTCTGGTCTATCATGATTGAATCGCTAGTCGCTGGGTTTGTTGGGTTGGCAAGTATGCAACGGTTGATCCTTGTAGTGGCTGGCGTTGTTCTGGGGATTGTATTTGGGGCGATGCCGGGACTATCTCCATCAACATCTGTGGCCTTGCTTGTTCCTTTTTCCTATACCTTGGATCCGACATTGGCATTGGCTTTTTTGACTTGCATCTATCTGGCGTCCAACTACGGGGGGTCGATCACGGCTGTGTTGATCAACACTCCGGGAACTCCTGCGAGTGCCGTAACGGCAATTGATGGTTACGCGCTTACTCAGCGAGGACAAGCGGCTAAGGCGATGGGGATGTCTTTGTGGGCATCGACGATAGGCGGAGTTGTTGGGGTCGTGATGTTGATTCTCTTTTCAAGTTCGTTGGCACAATTTGCTATACGATTTACGCCAGCCGATTATTTTGCGTTAGCTTTTTTTGGTCTTTCAACAATTGCGTCTCTGGGGCGGGGCAATGTTCTTAAGGCTCTTGTGGCTACAAGCCTCGGCTTGGCGATGAACACTGTTGGAATGGACCCGATTTCTGGCGTCAGTCGATTTACCTTTGGTTTTGATGAGCTTTATGACGGATTTCAGTTGGTGCCTGTATTGATAGGGCTCTTTGCTGTAAGCGTCGTTTTTGAGCGTATAGCTGAAGGCTGGAGCAACCCACAGTTTGATGAAAATGAAACTTCGACCTTCTCGGGGCGATTAGAGTTATGGAAAGCCAAACTAGTTTTGGCGATGTCTTCCGTGTTGGGCACTGTCGTCGGAGTTTTTCCAGGGGCTGGGTCAACAATTGCTTCATTTTTGAGCTACGACTTTGCTAAAAAATTGAGTAAGACTCCCGAAAAATTTGGGAATGGAAGTCTCGAGGGTATTGCGGCAAGTGAAAGTGCGAATAGTGCATCGGTCGGGG
>CAZXHL010000056.1:0-16838 GCA_964640545.1 uncultured Bacteriovorax sp.
TTACAGTATAGACATTGCATGTCAGCTGCCAATGCATACTTGGTGCCAACACTGCAGATTTCATGCGGCCTCTACAACACTTCAGCGCGCACAGTTAAAGGATTAGCGAGCGGCTTTATACAAAAGCTCGTAATGCAATTCGATATCATCACGAAGGTCGTGCCATTCGACAAACTTGGACGCGACCTTCTTGTGAAGGTTGTGAGAGCGTTGCGGGGTTCTTACTCTTCTCAGCGGCTTCTCATCGACGAACTCTCCACGCATCATCTTCACCATTTGTTTTGTGTCTTTCGCCTTGGGAGCGATGATCTTCATCTTTGGCCTTAGGGTTTGCATCTGAGCGCTGGCACATTCCATCGATGAACAAAGGCTATAGAGCATAGGATCCAAAGCGGCAGCTCCAAACATCCGATCTCTGATCCGCACGCTCCCCTCGGTTTCAAACGTTTTTCTCAGGATCATCTCATAAAAGTCATCTGGAATTTCATGTCTTTCCTTCAAGCTCAGAGCGACCCAAGCACTTTCAACACTCAACGTATTCAGCGCTTTTTCAAATTTTTCTTGCATCAACAACGACTCAGCCTGATCCAGGTTTTGAGCATGTTTAGCCAGAAGCGCGTCCGCCGTATAAACAGTGGTCTCTGGATAAGGTGATAGGCCAACGTCCTTAAAGTAGGAACGAGTTCCCGCCGGCAAAAACGAGTGCCTAGAGGGAGTCGGAAAGCCCGATCTTCTTAAGGCGTCTAGAATCACGCCCAAGCAATTGTTGCCCATAGCCGTGTAATGTCCGCGAAGCTCAGGATCATTGATGACTTTTTCGATATCAAGCAAAAGCTTGCGTCTATTTTCTGGAGTGCTCAACACGGGAACACGATACAGCTCTCTTCCATAGTGTTTGATATAGCGAAGACCTATGTTCTGAAAGGTGTTCATCTCAACACCTAGCTGATAGTGTTTTATGAAAGCCTTAAACGAAGTTCCTTCGACTTCCTCGCCCTCTTCAGTTTTCATGACAGGATAGAAGTTAAAAACGATGTCATTAAAAGCATCACCGTCATTGTCCACAAGTCGAATGACAGAGTGACCAAAGAAAGATTCCAACTCCTTGGTTCCTTGAGCTTCGAGAATTTCAATGCCGATGAATCTTTCCGGTTCATCCATTAACTCTTTCAATTTGGAAATGGCATCTTGCTCGATCACAGGCTCTTCATCCAACGTTTGAGGAGGTGGATTCGCCCCTCCCGCCAAAAGAGGAAGACTCAACAAAAGAGCAGAGAAAACAGCAAGGTTCCAGATTTTAGAGATGATAGGCTTCACAACCCGCCTTTTAGCAGATTATGATGCGGTGCGCAAATTGAAAGCTGGGCAACTTTGTAATTTAAATCGAACCCCATAAATTATTGATTTTACTAGCTAAATCATCAAAGTTCACATCGCCCGTCCAAGCTAAGCCGTGCTTTTCGGCCGCGGTTTTGCGGAAGGAATATTCAAGCTCCTGCTTTTCAAGACCTTTGCCACCAACAACAACTCTTAGGGGATAGCCAACCAAGTCTGCATCTTTGAATTTGATTCCAGGCCCGGCGTCTCGTTCATCGAGAACAACTGACAGCCCCTTCGATCTGAGTGACTCATAAAGTTTGTCCGCAAAGACAGACACTTCATCATCCTTTTTACGACCCAAACTCATCACGATCACATCGTAAGGAGCGATGGACTTGGGCCAGATGATCCCATTGTCGTCGTGATTTTGCTCGATCGCAGCGGACAATGTTCTCGTCATCCCTAGTCCGTAGCACCCCATTTCAAAAGGCTGAGATTTACCCTCTTTAGAGGTGAACTCAGCTTTTAGAGCTTTAGAATAAACCGTGCCCAACTTAAAGATATGACCTACTTCAATTCCACGATCACTTCTGTAGGGAGCATGTGAAGGGGAATGAGGACAGACTTCTCCCGCCTCTACGGCTACCAGATCCAGATCATTGTTTTTTATGGAATGAGGATAGAGCTTCGCCAGGTCACGTTTGGGTTCGATGTTGCGCAAGTGATAATCTTTCTTATTCGCACCACAAACGAGCCCATGAGACACCAAAACCTCACGGTCAAAATATGTTCTCGCTTTAAGAAGCTCTTCCTTTTTCGAAATCGGCCCCAAGAAGCCAACAGGAGCATCGAAAAGTTTTTCCACATCCTTCTCTGGCATCTGAACCAGATCCTGGACCTTGAGATTGTCTGCAAGCATAGCTTGTTTAAGCTTTACTTCATTGAGCTGGCGGTTGCCCGCCACATACACAACTAAAGGCTTCCACTCTCCCGCCTCAGAGGAGCGGAATTGAAACACCAAAGTCTTCATACATAAATGAGTCGGCCAATCGAGCAAATCTGCCACGTCATCAATTGTAGATTTAGCAGGAGTCGGAACTTCTTCAATAGGACTATCTGTGAGTTCTCCCCAAGATTTGCCAGTTACTTTTGACTGTAGTTGGGGTGATGGCGTGGGAGCCTTTTCCACGTTAGCTCCATAGCTTCCATCTTCTGCAGAAAGAATTTCGTCTTCGCCAGATTGTGCCAAGACATGAAACTCATGGGAAGCATCACCGCCGATATTTCCAGTGTCAGCCTCAACACGAACGTATGTGAGTCCGATGCGATCAAAGATTCTGCAATACGCATCAGATATGACTTCGTAAACGCGATCCAGCTCTTCACGATCGGCACCAAAGGAATAAGCGTCCATCATAATGAATTCCCTACCGCGCATAAGTCCAAATCGCGGACGAATTTCATCACGAAACTTGGTGTTGATCTGATAGAGCGTAAAAGGAAGCTGTTTGTAGGAGTTCACTTGGCCGCGAACAATATCGACAACAACTTCTTCATGTGTCGGCCCTAAACAAAAATCATTGTCTTTGCGATCTTTGAAGCGCGCCATTTCAGCGCCCATCTTGCTCCAACGACCCGATTCCTTCCAAAGTTCTCCCGGAATCGCGTAAGGCATCGTGAGTTCTTGAAGGTCAATTTTCTCGAATTCTTCGCGAACAATTTCCGTCAATCGGTTCAAGCTTCTTTGCAAAAGAGGAAGGTAAGAATAGACACCAGCACCATGCTTCTTGATGTAGTGGGAGCGAGCCATCAAACGGTGAGAGATCACCTCTGCATCGCGAGGGTCATCTCTTAATGTGACAAAAAAAGCCTTAGATAAACGCATATTTTTTATCTATCAGATGACTCGTCTGATGCCGATAGTTTACTGATCTTCGATTAAAATAATAATGGTCGAGTCTTCCCGAAGGATCTTTAGCAGAAATTCTCCGCTAGACTTCTTCAGCAATGCAACGGCCTCTTTTACCGAGGTCACTGGCTTGCGATTGATCTCGACGATCACATCCCCCGGGCGAACTCCCGCCTGAGCCGCAAATCCATCGCTCACAAGCTGCTGAACAAAGACTCCTTGGACGTCTGCCTCTAAGCCCAACATACTCCGAACCTGCGGGTTGATCTCCTCAAGCAACATCCCCTTGGAGTCCTCGAGGCGACCACGAATTTGAGCGTCTCGAGCTGCAGCTAATTCTTGCTCGGTCTTGCGCTTGCCAATTTTCACATTCAAAGTCACCTGTTTGCCGTTGCGATGGACAAGAATTTTTGCGGACTCGCCAATAGCTTTGTTACCAACAGCCTTAAAAAGCTCTCCTGTAGAGGACACCTCTTTGCCATCCACAGCCAAGACCACATCATAAGACTTCATTCCCGCACTCGCCGCTGGCTCCCCAGGAATCACGTCTTGGATCAACACTCCATCTGCTTGCGCGAGACCCAATTGCTTCGCGATACCAGGCGTAAGATCAGCCATGTAAATTCCAATCCAACCGATATCGACGGATCCCTTTTGAATGAGTTGCTTGATCACAGTTTTAGCCAGATCAATAGGAATGGCAAAACCAATCCCATTGGCTCGGGCATCGATAGCCGTATTGATCCCAATGACCTGTCCCTTCATATTGAAGAGAGGTCCACCGGAATTTCCAGGGTTGATGGAAGCATCTGTCTGAATAAAGCTAGAGCGAGTATTGAGGTCATCCACCGCACGCCCCAAGGCGCTTACGATTCCTGAAGTCACACTATGGGAATGCCCAAAGGGGTTCCCAATCGCCATCACCCATTCTCCGACTTTTAACTTAGAACTGTCGCCAAAATATGCAGGATACAGAGCCTTGGGTTTCTCTTTGAGTTTCAAAACAGCCACGTCAGTCGTGGGGTCTACTCCCACAATTTCTGCGGGCCAGCCCTCAAATTTCGCAGAGTCTCCTGCGAACTTGGCAAAAATCTCGTCGGCCTGACGACCTCCCTGAGTGACGACATGAGAATTCGTCACAAGGTAACCATCCTCGTTAATCAGAAATCCAGAACCAAGAGAACTCGACTCTTGTGGTGGCGGCTGAATGCCCCCTCTGCCCCCGAAAGGATTCCCGAAGAAGTAACGAAACACGTCCGCTTGCGGATTGTATCTACGATCTCGAATGACTTTTGTTTTGGTCGAGATACTCACCACAGAGCCAGATAAGACTTCAGCCAAACCCGTGAAGGCCTGATTGATCTTGTGCACTTCTTCACCGACAATCTCTTTACCAACAACGACATCTTCCTTCCAAAGTTCTTTGCTTTGCAAATCGGCGCACGAAACGCCAAGAACGATTACAGCCAATACAGACAAGAAACCTAACTGTTGTTTGTTTTTCATTTCTACTCCTTTGAAGACGGTGCGGAAGAACCGCCTGACAAATCCAATTTCGCAAATTGATATTTTAAATCCACGAGGGCTCGATCAATCAGTTGCTTTTCATTCTCATCAAGATTGCCTCGGGTTTTTTGCTGTAACATATTGAGCAAATCAATATGCTGCCTAGCATCTTCCGGACTAAAACGTCGCTTTCCATCATGTGGATCATCAACAATCCCCATTTCGACCATGGCCGCTGATGCAAGCCCCATAATGAAGCTAGAAAAAAGTGCAGGGTTTGAGGTGTCTAGTTTTTCAGACATAGCCCCTTATTCATAGCACTCGTAAATTGCGCTAATCAACCCGGGATCAAACTCTCAGCATCCATAAGAAACCGCCAGGCGGGGTGCATGGCCCTAGAAGAGTAATATCCCCAAACACCGAGGCTCAGGTAGTTCCAAGACGTCGGATCATCTGTGACGCGCAACGACGGCCCTTGAAGCCCTAAGCTGCCGTGAGTCGGACCGTCCTCTTCACCAAACCACCGTCTCTTAACCGACCAAGCCAACCGCTGCCCCCAGAAAGCAGGTCGAGGCAGGTCTTCAAAACCAAAAATTCGCATCACATAGTGCAAAAGCACCATGGAAAGCTCGAGCCAAAAAATCTGACCGAACCAAAAAGCCATTTGAAAAAGTCTCAAATAGCCTTTCGACTTAAAGTTGCTATCCAGCCGCTGCAAAACCCAATTGAACTCAGCCCTAAGTGCCTCTGCGTTGGAATTTTCTAACCAGGAATGCGAAACCACGACAACTTGACGCGGACCCGAAAAGCTCGGAACTGTCAGCGGATAGAGAGAAAATTCTTTCGAGGAGTCATGAAAGACCCACAGAGAAATAGGAATTTCGTTCCCCTTTAGAATTCGAGCCAGAACCTCATTTTTCAGATCCGGGACTTGCTCCCAAGATTGGCTCTCGATTCGCCTCGTCAAAATACAAAGCCCAAAAAAGGCCAAAGGAACAAGCCAAGGCCATAAGACGAGATTCAGCAAGGATAGAGACAATGACACCTGCCAGTTAACTGTGCACAAAAAGCAAAACAGAAACCAGGCCGCGCTAAAGACGACCGCTCCCGCCAAGCATCTCAGATAACTTTTCATAGGAATATCATCATATCACTAAGGTGAGCCCGGCATCACACTGACACATCGTCATTTTGGCTCTAAAAATGCTCTGCGTTGACTGGCCATATTTTTGCTCGATAGGAATTAGGATGCAGCCCATATCCGCAATAAAATTAGAGCGATGAATCCAGATGTAGCACAACTGACAGAATTGATTAAACACGAAGGCGCCTTCATTAACCAAGTGAAAACTGAAGTCGCAAAAACCGTTATCGGACAAGCCGACATGATTGAAAAAATTCTTATGGGTTTGCTGACCGGGGGACACGTTCTTCTTGAAGGACTTCCAGGTTTGGCAAAGACTTTAACGATCAAGACGGTGGCTCAAGCCATTCATGTTGATTTCAATCGAGTGCAGTTCACTCCCGACCTCCTACCAAGTGATCTCACGGGAACGATGATCTACAACCAAAAAACGGGTGAGTTCAGCGCCAAAAAAGGCCCCGTGTTCACGAACATTCTTCTTGCCGACGAGATCAACCGTGCTCCCGCAAAAGTTCAAGCGGCTCTACTAGAATCCATGGGAGAGAAGCAAGTCACCATAGGCGAAACTAGCTACCAGCTTGCTGATCCGTTCCTTGTTCTCGCAACGCAAAACCCTATTGAGCAAGAAGGAACCTACCCACTTCCCGAAGCACAAATGGACCGCTTTATGTTCAAAGTGCATGTCGGCTACCCCAATCGATTTGAGGAAAGAAAAGTTCTTGAGATGCAATCCACTCAGCGAAAAGTTGAGATCCAGCCGGTCGCAAGCGCGGCCCAACTCATCAAGGCACGAAATATTTGTTCAGCTGTGTTTATGGATGAAAAAGTCAAAGACTACATTCTCGACCTCGTCTTTGCGACTCGCGAAGCCAGCACCAAGAAGAACCTACGTGAAATTGCTCCGTATATTTCTATTGGCGCCTCACCTCGTGCCACAATCTCTCTAGCCAAAGGCGCGAAAGCCAAGGCGTTTATGGAAGGTCGTGGATTTGCCACTCCTGACGACGTTAAATCCGTTGCTACTGACATTCTAAGACACAGGATCGTCATGTCTTTCGAAGCACAGGCAGAAGAAATCACCCCCCCTTACCTCATCAAACAATTACTGGCCCTTGTTCCCACACCATAGGATCTCGTGACACCAGAAGAGTTTCTCAAAAAGGTAAAGGCTATTGACCTTTCCGTTAGAAGACTGATTAAGGACGGCCTAGCTGGACAGTATCAATCCGCCTTCCGTGGAAGCGGTATGCAGTTTCGTGAATTTCGAAACTATGTTTACGGCGACGACATTCGGCATATATCGTGGACCGTATCTGCCCGCAGTAACGATCTCGTTTTAAAAACATTCGAAGAAGAACGTGAAAGAAACTTTCTTTTGCTAGTCGATGCTTCAGCCTCCCTTCGCAAAGGCGCTTGGGCTCAACAGAAGGCGGAGCGACTCGCAGAAGTCGCAGCCTCTTTAGCTTTGTCTGCGGCTGAAGCCGACGACAAAATCGGGATGGTAATCTTTACCGACCAGGTCGAAAAAACCGTTAATCCCTCAAAAGGCAGAACTCACGTCATGCGAGTGATTCGCGACGTCTTGGGCTACGAACCACAAAGCAATGGCACCGATCCAGACAAAGCCCTCAAACACATTGACCGAGTTCTAAAAAAGCACTCCATTATCTTCCTGCTAACGGACATGGAGGTTTTGCCAGATGAACGACTCCTACGCAGATGCGCGCAAAGGCATGAGTTCATCGCTATTTGCGTGGATCATCCTCAGGAACATGAAATCCCAGAGATTGGATTTCTTGAGATTCAAACAGCAGAGCAGAATCGACCCGTCACCGTTGATACAAGTTCAGCCTCACTAAGAAGATACATTCAAGGCCATGCCGACTCCAGAAAAATGGCCGTCAACCAATACTTCAAAAGGCTTGGTGTCGATCTCGTAAATATCTCAACAGAAGAAGACTTCGTTCCCGCTCTACAGAAATTTTTCAAAATGAGAATTCAAAGAGGGCGGCGTTAGTCTATGGCCCAGAATCTTCTCATACCTCCGGGTCGCAGCCAAACCATCACCTGCCCTGAGGGAAAAACTCCGCTCGTAAAAACAGGAGACCTTCTTCCCAATGCCAAAGAACCCAATATATTTGTCATTCAAGTTGATGGACAAAGCATTTTACTCGGCCCCATCAAAGTTGGGGTTCACGAACTACCCGCTTTGTGCCAAGGGCTTGATCAAACTTGGACCGTGGAAATTATTCCACCAAATCCCGAAAAACTTAAAAAAGAGTTTTCCCCCAGTGCCCCTTTTGAGCTTGGCTACCCCAGCTGGATTTGGGTAGCTCTTGCTCTCGGAATATTAGCGATCATCGGAATCATTGCCGGAGTTTTTCAGATCCGCAAAAACAAAGATCGCATTAAAGCATTTGGTCGCAATGTCCGCATTCGCAAGAACCCCATTCAAAGAATGGAGGCCTTTCTTGTGCAGGCTGAGCGTGACAAAGTCGATGAAGGCAATGACAGTAAAACCGCTGGTTTCCTTTATGGTGATGGCATCAAACACCTCCGCCCACTCATCCAGAAGCTCTATCAATTCAAAGCGCCAGGTGCGACTAGGAAAGAGTTCATCGCCCTACTCAAGCAAAACGTAGCGAGACAACCGAGCCTTATGAACCCTCAACAAATCGCGCAGCTGGAGTCCCTATTCATGCAGTCGAGCCAAGTAGATTATTCTGATGCCAAACCAGCTCCGCACCTAAGAGCTGCCTTTCTACGACAACTCAAAGAGTTTTCCTCCCTATTTATAAATAAAATTAACATTCAGCTGGCCGCTGAGGCCAACAAGCCGAAACCCTCAAAACTACGAAAGGTGCTGAAGAAGAAATGAGCTTTGCAAATCCAGAGTATTTCTTACTAGCCCTACTCCTAGCTTTCGTGGCTTGGTGGGCTATTAAGCAAGGCATTCGTAAGCGAAGCAGACTATTCATACCTACGGCAAGCTGGGTCGATCAGCGTCCGAGATTTCGAATCCCGTCCCCCTTTCGTGTTCATTATGTTCTGCGACTCATAGCTCTAAGCTTGATCATCTTTGCACTAGCTAGACCTCAAGAAGTTTTCCAACGAGAGAAGAGAACCATTGAAGCGGTAGATATGATTGTCAGCTTCGACCTTTCTAAGTCTATGGATGCTGTGGATTTCAAACCCAACAGAAGAACCGTCGCCATTAGGGTTCTTGAAAAATTTATTGATCAGAGAATCGATGATCGTATTGGTCTCGTCCTATTTTCTGGAGAAGCCTTCCTAGCCGTTCCCCCAACTAACGATCACAAAATCGTTAAAGAGTCGCTCCAGAAATCAAACAACAAATACCTACAAGATGGAACCGCTATTGGTGAATCGCTCGCCGTTGGTGTGAACCACCTGAGACACTCCACAGCTAAAAGTCGGATCATAATTCTCGTCACTGACGGAGACAACAACATGGGAAGTGTGGACCCAGAAACTGCCGCAGAACTCGCCAAAGGATACGGCATTCGTGTCTACACGATTGCCGTTGGTAGAAAAGGAAAAGTCGATTTTCCCGTCGAAAGATACGATCCGGTATTTGGGAAACAAGTCACCTGGCAGACACTCACCGATGCAATCAACGAACCTCTGCTTCAATCTATTGCCAATAGAACCCAAGGACGCTTCTTTCGAGCAGAAGATCGTGACGTTTTAGAAAACATCTTCGACACTATTGATGCTCTAGAAAAGACAAAAGTTGAGATTGATACCTATGTTCGAACTGCGGAACGAGCATGGCCCTGGATTCTGGCCGCCGTTTTCTTCCTGACTCTTGAGTTAGTGGCCCTCAATACCAGATGGAGGAAGCTTCCGTGATTGATAAATTCGGAATTACTTTTGCAAATCCATCTTACTTTGTATTCCTAGTGCTTTGGTGCGCTATACTCCTCCTCACTTTCTATAATATTATCTGGCGCAAAAAAGCCCTTCAAAAACTGAAGGTCTTCAACATCCCTGGTGCCTTCACGGCACCAAAATGGCGAACGCTGAAAACGACACTCTCCGTGCTCGGATACCTATTTCTTGTGATCGCTCTAATCGGCCCTCAGTGGGGACAAAAAGAAAACCCTATCAAAGCTCAAGGCCTGGACTTATGCTTTGCTATTGACCTTTCAAGAAGCATGCTCGCAGAGGATGTTCTTCCGAATCGATTGCAGTCTTCCAAAAACCAACTCTCCATTTTTATGGGAAGAATGGCAGGAGACAGAGCCTCTCTCGTTGGCTTTGCGGGATCTGCCTTCGTAGCCGCCCCCCTAACAACGGACTACCACGCGATTCTTAGCTTTCTCGACCCCATGATTCCAAGCTATATTAGCGATCAATCCACCAATCTTTCTGTTG
Source organism: uncultured Bacteriovorax sp. (assembly GCA_964640545.1). Lineage (GTDB taxonomy): Bacteria > Bdellovibrionota > UBA2428 > UBA2428 > UBA2428 > JBGSZX01. The sequence continues at coordinate 10,278 of CAZXHL010000056.1, forward strand.
GCGTAGATGCCTGCCTCAACTCTCTTGGCCTAGAAGAAGTGAAAGATCGAATCGAAATTGAAGATCTCGCAGCCAAAGTCGTCGTTCTTGTCACTGATGGAGAAGAAACAGGTTCAGATTTCAATGGAGCTGTAGCACGAGCTGAAAAACTTGGTGTTCCCGTCTACACCTTCGCCGTTGGAACTGCAAAAGGTGGCCTCATCCCCATTCGAAGTGAAAGAGGCGTCCAATATCTGAAAGACCCCTCTAACCCGTCCAAGAATGTTATCACCAAACTTGAAGACAAGGTCATCAAAGAAGTAGCTGGAAAAACTGGAGGCAAAATTTTTTACCTCACCAACGGTGTAGACGCTTGGAAAGAATTTGAAGAAGCCTTAGCAAATTACAAGCGAGATAGTGTTGAAGCGGGAACAAGGCTAGATAGAGAAGATCGCTTTCAATGGCCTTTACTCATAGCTTTCCTATTCTTGTTGTTAGACTTCTTCCTCCCTGAAGCCGGAAGAATCTTTAGAAAGGGTTCACTGGGCTCCATAATTCTGTTTTTACTTTTGACTCCTTCGGCAAAAGCTGAAGAAGCAAATCTAATGCCCTGGACGATTTACAAAAACAACAAAGGTGTGGACAAGTTTTTTGATGGAGAACTTTCCGATAGCCGCTTGCAGTTCGAAGACGCTCTTGCAGATAGGGCCTCAGATTTAAGACTGAGATTTAACTGGGCGGCGACAAGATTTGCCATGGCCCTGCCCAAAGCACCTCCAAAAGGAGAAGATGGAGCACCTCCAGCCTCAAACCAAGAACAACAGATCAACGAAAAAGTCGTTAACGAAGCCCTGAAAGAATTCTTGGCGATAGAAAAAGATTATCTAAAGGGAAGAGAAGAAACCCCAAAGGACGACATCTTCCTCAAATCCCTAAAGTTCGAACAAGCCTTAGCCCATGAAATCCTCAAAGAGAAGACCAAGGGGCTTCAAGCTTTCTACAGGGCTCAAACGCTAGGCCCCGAAGAAGAGCAACTGGACGGAGAAATTGAAGAAGGCATCAAACGACTTCTCTCTGAGCCTCCAGCCGACGGTGGCGGTGGTGGTGGCGGCGGCCAAGATGACCCAAAAGATGGTGAATCCAAAGACGGAGAAGGCAAAGGCGACAAAAAAGATCAGAATCCCAAATACGGGCAGGGCCAAAAGAAGCCAGAATTCAAGGGAACCGATGTCGACAAAGAACAAGCTGCCAAGATTCTGGAAAGTGTTGGGAGTAAGGAACGAGATGTGCAGATGCGCAAAGCCCAGCAAAATGCCGAGGAGCAGCAACAGGGCAAAGGAAAGCAGGACGGTCAAAGCTTTGGACGCGGTAAGCAATGGTAGGACTGTGTCTTAAGCAAAAGTCCTGATAAAATCTTGAGTTATGTCTTTGTTGCTCAGGAGTTTCGCTGCTCTTATTATCGCATTTTCCACCAGTATTGCGGTAGCCCAAAATCGACCGATCATATCCGTTAGCGCGACTCCAAACAGAAGTCGCAATGGCGAAAACATCCAATTCAAAATCTCAGTCACCAGCAAAAGTTCAGGAAGGCTCGCCCCCCCCAGCATTGAAGGGCTCGCAGATTGGGAAGTCGTAAATTTTTTCCGTTCAGAAAGTCCAAGAGTCACCTACGTCAACGGCCAAGTTCAATATCAATACAAAGCAGAGTATTCCTATTTTCTGCGTCCTTTAAAAACTGGAATCCTAAAAATTCCCCCTATCAATTTAACCGTGGGTCAGGAAACCTTCAAAACGGATCCACTGCAAGTGCAAGTTGACGCTCTTCCAAACGGAGCACAGACTCAAGCGAGGCGAAACTATAATCCGCCTACGCAGAATAACTCTAGATCCTCTCCACGTCTTCCCCCCTTAGGTCAAAGTGGCGGGCAATCCGGGAACAACAACCTTAACAATAATGCAAATCCCCTTGCCGCTAACTCAAAGGATTCCTTCTTTATCAGACCAGAGGCATCTAAAACGGAAGTCTACGTAGGGGAAGCTATCGAATTGGGTTACGTTTTGTATGAGCGCACTTTCGTTCGAAATTTTGAAATGTCTAAGTTTCCCGACTTCAAAGGCTTTATAAAAGAAGATCTCTTCATCCCCAAAAGTTTTACACGTCAAAGAGTTCAGGTCGGAAACGAAATTCTAAATCGTTCTGAATTCATTCGCTATGCCCTCTTTCCCTTAAAACCAGGCGATATAAAAATAAGCCCCTTTGAAACTCGGGCGATTGTGATGATGAGACCGGAAGATCTGATCGACAGCCTCATTACGGGGCGACAACCTCCGCAACTTGGCAGCGAGATCCCCATGACCAAATCAAGTGAGCCGATAACGATCACAGTGAAAGAGCTCCCCCCCACCCCACCCGACACACAATTTACAGGTGCCGTTGGAGATTTTAACATCGAGCTTAAGGGACCTGAAGGACTTCAACAAGTCGACCAACCCTTCACAGTTCAATTTACCATCGCCGGCAAGGGGAACATCAAACTTATTGAGCCGCCCACCCTACCCCTGCCAAATGGGCTTGAACTTTACCAAACAAAAAATACTGCTGAGCTCCGTGAAGACATTACCGGCTACAAAAATTTTGAATTTCTAATTCTACCTAGAGCGAAAGGCCCCATTGAAATACCTTCTTTCCAGTGGGCTTATTTCGATCCCGACAAAGCTCAATATGAAACGAGAACAACGCCAACACTCAGCTTCAATGTTGAAGGCGGTACTTCCTCCGAGGCCAAAGACACGCCAAGCAAGGAGACCGTTCAAGTATTGAGTTCCTTTGAACTTGAAGAGTCGGAACTCGGTCCCGCTCCAACTTATAACTTCTTCGGCCTCAATTACGCTTGGCCTTTTCTTGGAGCATTTTATGCGCTTCTCGGTGTGATGTACTGGAATCGCTCCAAAGAAGATCAGCGAAGATCTCACCTCAGAAACAATCCATGGGTTAAAACGGAAGAAAAAATTTCAGACAAGGAATACAACGGTTCTGAAGGTCTGGCGATTTTAGTAGATCAGTGGATCAGAGAATTCCTGGCCGGTCATCTCCGTGAAGACTCTATGCATTCAGAATCAACAAGATCTGACTTTGAGCGCGCGATCAGATCCAAACTAAAGGTAGAAGAAATTGGACTCATCGATAAGTTGCAAGAACTCTTCCGAGACCTAGATTTGGTTCGCTTCTCCGGGAACAAGAAAAACACCCAAAAGATTAACAGCAAAGATTTCTACAAAAGAGCAAAAACAATTTGCGACCGCATCATTCAACACTGCGAGTTTGAAATCATTGACGAAGAAGAAGACGACGACGATTTTTAGAAAGCTCCAGGATCTTCCTGAGCTTGCTCCTGATTATTCTGAAATTCACGTAATACTTTGATCTGTTCTTCATCCAAAAGCTGAACTGCCTTTAAAGGCACCCAGGCCTTTCGCTTTTTATTCAAAAGCTCAACAGCTACCCAGTCTTTTGATTTAGAAAACTGAACAAATCTCACCCGAAAATCCTTCTGAAAACGAAGTATGGCTTTGGACTTCATCATGGGCTTCGAGCGACCATAGGTAGGTTCCTTAATCAAAACCAGGCCCGTGATAATCTTTTCTGGCTTAATCACATTATCCGTAAAGATAATATCTTTGTCACCCAGCGGTTTCTTGCGAGTTCGTACCGTTCTGCTGGCCTCAGTAAAGTCACTGAGATCCACCGGCGGAGCTGAATGTCCGATTCCGGGCAAACTTCCAAAAAATAAAAAACTATAAATGATCTTCTTCTTTAAAAATGCCATATCAATCTTCCCGACAGACTCCATTCTGAATCGCTAAACCCAAGTAGTCCACCCCTAATACCTAACGCAAACTGAGACGCCACATAAGTCCCTACAGAAAACCCTAAATCAGCTGAAGTATAAGAGATGTCAGAGTTTTGTCGCTTCCGAAAACCAAAATCAATTTCGCGAAAAAAAGAAGGCCCCAATGCAAATCGGGCCAAGAAACTCGCACCCCACTCTTTCGTTGAAGGCGCCCAAATACCGTAAACTCCAAATCGATCTTTGCGATCCTGATTCATATAATTGATCATCAAAGCTGATCGATGCGCTTTTCCTTGGTTAAACGCCTTTTTCCAATCATACCCCAGCCCCCATCCTTGTAAAAAGCTGGATTTCCTTCCTGAGTCCCGAGGCTTGCTATCTGATGCGAACTCTTTCTCGGCGCTTTCTGGATCTGACGGCAATTGCGGATTTCGATATCTCGGAGCGGCCTCTGAAGGAGGAAGCTCTTGATGAACACTATTCCAGTTCGTCCAAGCCTTTGGAAACCAGCCCTGGAAACCGCTTTCGTCCTCAATCAAGACCCAAGACTTTCGCGAAGAAAGGGCTCTGCCCATTACCAGCATCCCCTCCGGAGCATCAGCGAGGATTTTTGATTTAGAAGACGGCTTCTCAAACACTGGTCCGGCTCGGTCAAGCTGAAGTATAGGAGCTGGCTCTAATGAATTCGACGCCAACAAATCAAAAGTGACACAAGCCAGAAGAACAAAGGCTCCATTCACAAAATTTTTCCTATTTATCATCTATTTCTCTAAAGCCTGTAACAACAAATCATCGCCCCAAACTGAGACATCATTTTGCCATTCGTAAGTAGGGTCTATCATCGGTTCTTCGGGCGTTGGAAAAAAAGCCTGACGCACTTCCACCGGATTCACTTTGTATTTGGACCTTATCCAAGTCATAGGAATCCAGCCCGCTTTTTGCTTTCGACTTTTCACAAAAGACCATTCCTTGTTTTTCGTCACATACAAGATCAATAACTCGGTTCCCTTTTCGAGAGCCCGATCAATCCCTTCCGCTGGAGGAGATGCCAACAACGGCCTCCTATAAAGAAGTGCGTCGCGATCCAAGATGAAAGCTTCATACTGCTTTTTCAATCCCGTATCAGATTTATTCTCTGCCTCCCGAGCCATCACGCAAGAAACGCCAAATAGAAAACATACTGCGACAAAGGTCTTCATACTTTCCCCCTAAGAGTGCTTCGTAAATTGCAATTTTTGCCGAATGACTTCGGAGGCTCCTTCACCAAATGTTTTGGTGGTCACGAATTTTGGCATGGGAAAGTTGAGCCCTTCCTCAACAAAAGCTTGAATGTTGGAAACGCCAACGCTCGTTTCAACCGCAGAAAATAGCGGAGCATCATTGGGCGAATCACCTACATAAACCACATTCTGGACTAAACTCTTCTGCCACAAAGACTCCACCAAAAACTCTAGAGCCTCTCTTTTCGAAAACATGCCTCGCCAGACATTGACATGAATGTTGCTTACTTTTGCTGTAAATCCGCGAGTCTCACAAAAGTCTGCGATTTCCTGCGCTTCTTTGAATCCCATCTTCGGGTGAACACGTTCTGCAAAATCAAATGCCACATCATAAATTCGAGAAGCTTGATCGGAAGCGATCTGCACTCTCGGAAACATCTTCATAACTTCAGTGCGAAGACTGTGAAGCTCTCCCATTTTTTCCTGGGGCAACTTGTCCTTGGAATACCCCGCAGACGCACTCCAATACCAACAGTCGACATTCTCAGAAGAACCGTCGGGCTTGTCAAAGACGATCGCGCCATTCTCTGCGATAGCCGCTGAAAACGGAAGAAGTCGAACCAAAGCATCTGCCCAGCCAAAGGGCCTACCCGTCACCAAGACCGTTTTGATGCCTTCTTCTTGAGCACGAGCTAAGAGATTCAAACTTTCCAAATTGATCTCTAAATTTTCCGTAAGGGTATCATCCAGATCGAAGGCTAGAATATTTTTGCCTTTGAAGTTCGGATCAGTCGCTGGAGTCCATTCAGAGAGATTCTTCATACCCCTATCCTCATACTTGGCACTGTTTTTGTAAAGGCTCCCTAGTATGGATCTTGTGACACTTTCCACACTACAACCCCAATCTTTGGACGATATGAAGCTGAGAGTCGAATCCGTGTGTCATTCCGGACCTCAAAACTTCACTCTCTCAGGACTCCCTAACACGCAAATTAAGGACGCAAGAGACAAGATTCGAAGTCTGATGCATCGCTACTGCAACTGGAAGCTACTGGACCGCATTGTTGTGAATCTAGCACCTGCTGAGATTGAGAAAAAAGGTGCACATCTTGAACTTCCCATCTTTCTATCTGTCGCCATTCTACTTCACCAAAAAAACTCTCAACCTCCCCACAAAGGAGCAAAAGGTTCAAATACGACCAACCTGATATCCATTCCGCCAGTTCCCATCTGCGGAAGCCTCGACCTCGAAGGAAACATCCATCATACCAGCTTCACACGTCGACTACACAGAGAAGGCATCGACTTTATCGGGCCACACAACTGCAAACACATATCTGAATTACTATTACAGCTGAAAGAAGAAAGAGCGATTAGGGCTCCAGCCCCTATAGTCAGTTCATCAAAAAACAAAGCACGCCCTGATTCACAAAGAAAGTCCATACACGTGGAAGGCAGACTTGAGGAAAAGCTCGCACTTTTCTGCGCAGCTATTGGCCAACCTCCTGTGC